>DATMJR010000390.1:0-10141 GCA_035553775.1 Miltoncostaeaceae bacterium
GAGCACCCCAGCAGGCGGGGGACGGCCTCCCGCAGCCCGGCGCGCAGTGGCGCCGGCAGCAGGGGCTCCGCCCCCCCGCCGGCGCTCACCGGGACACGCGCAGGCCCGCGGCCTCCCGGTCGAACGTGTCCGGGGTGACGCCCTGCTCGCGCAGCTTCACCTTCTGCACGCGTTCGGTGGGCGTCTTGGGCAACGCGTCGACGAAGCGGATGTAGCGCGGGACCATGAAGTAGGGCATGCGCTCGGCCATCCAGCCCGTGAACTCGGCCATGTCGGGCGGCGTGCCCTCGGCGACGCAGACGATCATGATCTCGTCCTCCGCCGAGGTGCCCTCGCTCGCGGTGACCGCGATCGCCGCCGCCTCCTTGACCTGCGGGTGCCCGGCCACCTGCCGTTCCAGTTCCATCGACGACACGTTCTCCCCGCGGCGGCGGATGTAGTCCTTGACGCGGTCCATGAAGTAGACGTAGCCGTCCTCGTCCATGCGGCCGAGGTCGCCCGTGTGCAGCTTGAGGTTGCGGAAGTCCTCGGCGGTCTTCTCGGGCATGCCGTAGTAGGCCCGCATGATGATGTTGGGGATCCGCTGGTCCACGACGATCTCGCCCGGCGTCCCGGGGGGCAGCGGGCGGTCGGTGCCCGGCTCCACGATCGTGACCTCGTAGCCGGGCGTCGAGGTGCCGCAGGAGCCCTGCCGGTAGGGCCGGGTGGGGTCCATGTAGGTCACCGACCCGGTCTCCGTGAGGCCGTACGCCTCCATGAAGCGGATGCCGAAGCGCTCCTGGAAGGCGTCGAAGATGTCCTTCGGCGCCGGCGCGGCCCCCACGGTGTGCACCCGGTGGGCACGGTCGAGCGGCGAGGGGGGCGTGTTCCAGAGGAAGTAGAGCAGCGCCCCGATGGAGTTGAAGGTGGTCGCCCCGGCATCCACGACCTGCTGCCAGAAGCGGCTGGCGGAGAAGCGCTCCACGTAGGCGGCGCGCGCGCCGCACAGCAGCGCCGGGTACCCGCAGATGACCTGCGCGTTGGAGTGGAACAGCGGCAGGCAGCTGAAGAACACCTCGTCGGCCATCTCCTCGCGGCTGCGGCCGGCGGTCATCGAGATCGCCTCGACCGCGGTGCGGGCCGTGAAGTAGTCCGCCGCGTTCTGCTTGATGACGCCCTTCGACCGGCCGGTGGTGCCCGAGGTGAACATGATGCGGGCGTCGTCGGTCCAGACGTGGGCGAGGTCCGGCTCGCCGTCCGGTCCGTCCGCGAGCAGCGGCGGCAGGGGCTCCCAGGCAACGGACGGGTCGGGTCCCGAGGCACCGCCCGTGGGCAGCACCAGCACGCGCTCCAGCCGCGGCAGCTCGTGGCGGATGAGCTCGAGCCGGTCCAGGAACGCGTCGGCGATCACCAGCGTGCGCGACTCGACCAGGTTGATCGTCCAGGAAAGGAAGTCGCCCTTGTAGGCGGTGTTGATCGGGCTCATGACGGCCCGCGCCTTGAGGATGCCGAACCACACCGGCACGAACTCCTCGCAGTTGGGCAGCATCACGGAGACCGACTCGCCCGGCTGCACCCCGCGCGCGATCAGCGCGTGGGCGAACCGGTTGGCACGGGCGTTGACCTCCCCGTACGGCAGCCACGGCCCGTCGCCGTAGCGCAGGTAGGGGCGGTCGGGGTGCTCCTCGGCGCGCCGGCGCAGGATGCGCGCCAGCACCCACTCGGTGGGGTCCTCGCGGGTGTACCAGTCGCTCCACTCCCGGATGCCGGCGCCGCTCATGACGCACCCCCGCGTCCGTCGCGGGAGCGGGCGGGCTCGGGCTCCGGCCCCTGGCCCTCCCGGAAGCGGCGCCAGTCGGGCGACCGCTTCTGCTGGAAGGCCTGGATGCCCTCCTGGGGCTCGGGTCCGTACACGTGGTTCAGCGCCATCAGCTCCATCCCGTGGTTGACCGAGGAGTGCAGGGCGTCCGTGGCCGCGTTGAGCGCGATCTTGGCGAGCCGCAGGCCCTGCGGCGAGCGCCGCAGGATCTGCTCGCACCAGCGATCGACCTCGGCGTCCAGCTCCTCGTCGGGCACCACCGCGTTGACGAGCCCCATCGCGAGGGCCTCCTCGGCGGAGTACTGGCGCACCAGGAACAGGATCTCGCGGCCCTTCTTCTCGCCCACGACCGCCGGCAGCAGCTGGGCACCCCACCACAGGGGCGCGCTGCCGATCTTGGGCCCCGCCTGGCCGAAGCGCCCGGACGTGCCGCTGATCGTGAGGTCCGAGATCATGTTGAGCTCGTTGCCGCCGCCGATGCAGTAGCCGCGGACCCGGCAGACGATGGGCTTGCCGTTGTTGCGCATCGCGCTCGCCAGCCGGGGACCGAGGATGTGCCCGGCCCGCTTCTCGCGCATGGTGCGGGTCGGCTCCTGCACGTCGCCGCCCACGCAGAAGGCGCGGTCGCCCGCGCCCGTGAAGACGATGACGCCCACCGACTCGTCGTCCGCGCTGCGCTCGAAGGCGTCGCACAGCTCCTCGAGGGTGCGGCCCCGGAAGGCGTTGAGGCGCTCCGGGCGGTTGATGGTGATGGTGGCGCGGCCCCCGCCCACCTCGTAGAGGAGGTCCTCGTAGCCGGCGCTCACGTCCCGTCCTCCTCCGCCGGCAGGAACTTCCGGGCGTCGATGCCGTGCTCGGCCATCAGCCGCCGGAACGTCTCCCGCATCTCCTCCGGGTAGTCCGGCAGGTCCTCGCCGGCGAGCACCTCCTCGGCGCGCGCCCGCAGGGCCGGCTGGAGGTCCCAGTCCTCGTCGCCGAGCAGCCGGCGGATCTCCCGGGCGGGGAAGAAGAGCACGCCGGGGTCGCGGCCGAACCGCTCGGCGATCGCCCCCATCTCCTCGAAGCGGCCCGGCAGCGGCCCCTGCTCCTGGATGAGCCCCTTGGCCCGCAGCAGCTCCACGGTGCGCGGATCCGACCGGAACGGCCGCCCCCACTCGTCCTCGTGGAACAGCGCCTCCATGCGCAGCCGCGGGCGCTGGCCGCCGGCCCGCGGATCCTCCAGCGGGTAGCCCACCGCGTGCCCCCAGGTGAACCGGTAGTGCGGCGGCAGCCCGAGCGCCTTCTCCACGCCGCCGGGCCGGCGGCCGAAGGCGATCAGGATGCTGCCCACCCCGACGCCGGTGCCGGCGGTGATCGCGTTGGCCACCGCCTGGCCGGTCTCGAAACGCAGCAGCATCTCGGTGCGGCCGGTGGGGAAGCTCATCAGGCGCGGCAGCGTCTGGGTCATGGTGAACTCGTAGTTCCAGCCGTGGTACTTGGCCGACCCGCCCGCCAGCGAGATCGCCGAGATGCCGTCCACCGCCCGCCCGTACCAGGCGTTCAGGTTCGTCACCCACAGGATCAGGTGCGACGCCTGGTTGATGATCTGCACGTTGAAGCCGGAGACGCACTCCTCCAGCTCCTCCCACAGCGGGCTGGTCTCCTGCCGCAGCACGATCGCCTCGGTGCAATTGATGTTCCCCTGGCACGAGGCGAACCGGGCGGCCTGCAGCATGGTCTCGATCTTCCACCGCTCGACCGTGCGCTCCGGGTCGAAGTAACGGATGCTGCGGCGGTCGCCGAGCGCGCGCAGCACCGGGAGGTCGGGCACCGCCTCCGGGGAGGGCGGGGCGTCGTGCGGGTCCGGCGCGGTGGTGGTCACGTGGTCCTCACGGGTTGGGGCCTGCCGCGAACCTACCCCGGCCGGCCACCGATGATTCCGGCGCCGCGACCCGGGCGGGTGCGGGTTGCCCCCGCCCGGGCCGGGGGTACGGCTCCGCCATGACCGATCTGAAGAAGGGCGACAAGGTGACCTGGCGATCGCACGGCGGCGAGGCCGTCGGCCGGGTCGAGCGGAAGATCACCGAGGACACCGAGGCCGCGGGCCGCACCGTGCGGGCCTCGGAGGACGATCCCCAGTACCTGGTGCGCAGCGACAAGAGCGGCGGCGAGGCGGTGCACAAGCCGTCCGCGCTCAAGAAGACGTCCTAGGCGGGCGGCGCCCCCGCTCCCGTCCGGGGAGCGGGGGGCCCGTCGCCTCCGGTCAGCCGTCCGGGTCCACGCCGTCGGCGGCACGCTCCTCCGAGATCTGCTCGCGCGGCCGCACCCACAGCTCCTCCACCAGGATCACCACCGCCGACAGCAGCGGCACGGCCACCAGCACGGCCACCAGTCCCAGCGCCTGCACGATGGCGATCACCCCCACGGCGACGACCGCCGGGTGCAGGCTCACCGTCTTGGCCATGATCAGGGGCACCAGCAGGTTCCCCTCGATCTGCTGGACGATCGTGACCACGACGACCGTGACGACGCCCAGCTGCAGCGATTCCGTGAACGCGATCAGCACCGCGGGCGCCGCCGCCGCGAACGGCCCGAAGTACGGCACGAACTCCCCGAGCCCGGCGAGGACCGCGAGCAGCAGGGCGAAGGGCAGCCCGATGACCAGGAAGGCGACGTACGTGAGGACGCCGACCGCGACCATGTCGATCGCCGTCCCGCGCAACCAGCCCATCCACGCCGTGTTCAGCCGCTCGAGGACGTGCTCCGCCCAGGGGCGCCGCTCGGGCGGGAAGAGCCGCATGATGCCCTTCAGCAGCGGCTCGGGGTTGATGGCGATGTAGACCGCGGTGATCAGCACCAGAAGCACCCCGCCGACGGCCGTGATCGTGTCGAGCACGAGCGACGGCGTGAGCAGGGTCAGGGCGAAGTCGCGCCCGCGCTCCACCAGCTCGTCGGCCTCCAGCCCCGAGAAGTCCTCGATCGCGCGCTGGACGTCGCCGAGGATCACCGGCAGGTCCTGCTGCAGGCGCTCGGCCTCCTCCGTGAGGGGGCGGACGACGAGCCACACCAGCCCGGCCAGCCCGCCGAGGACGCCCAGCATCAGCACCGGGGCGCCGACCCCCCGCGGCACGCGCAGGCGCCGGTGGAGGAACGTGGTCCCGAGGGTCAGCGCCGAGGCCAGGATCACCGTGAGCACGACCGCGAGCAGCAGCGTCAGCAGCTCGCGGGCGAGGTACGCGACCGCGATCAGCAGGGCGGCGAGCAGCACCGCCCGGTAGGCCACGGCGCCGGGGGTGGCGCGTGACAGCGGGCGCCAGGGGGGCGCCGGCTGATCGTCGCCGCTCATGTCCGGATCCCGAAGAGTCGTCGGATGAGGGCCTCCGTCCGTCGCAGGTCGTCCTCGACGGGGATACCCGTGTCGAGGACGTGGATCTCCAGCAGGTCGTCGTGCACCCGGGCGACCAGCGTCCCCGGCAGCAGGCT
Organism: Miltoncostaeaceae bacterium; assembly: GCA_035553775.1. Taxonomy (GTDB): domain Bacteria; phylum Actinomycetota; class Thermoleophilia; order Miltoncostaeales; family Miltoncostaeaceae; genus DATMJR01. Next base: position 5,261 of record DATMJR010000390.1, read on the forward strand.
CACGGTCGCGACCAGCAGCGCGCGCGGCGCGCCGGGCGGCAGATCGGTCGCGACCTCCACGAGCCACGGTCGCACCCCTCCGCCGGGCAGCAGGGCGCGGCGCGCCACGTCCACGCCGCCGGCCAGCGACCGCCGGCCGAAGTAGGCCGCGAACGCCGGCAGCGCCCGCAGGCGCAGCCGCTGCGCGGCCGGGGGCACCAGCCACACGCTCAGGGCCGCCGCGCCTCCGACCGAGGCCAGGGCCACGAGCCCGCCGAGTCCCCACCCCGGCGCCGCCGTGCCGGTGACCGCCCACCACAGCAGGGCGAGCAGCAGCAGGCGCCGGACCCCGGCGCGCAGCGCCGCGGCCCGGCTCACCGCGTCACCGCCAGGCTCACGGCCAGCACCGCGACCAGCGTCACGCCGACCGCCCAGACGGTCAGCCGGGCCTCGAGGCCGGGGATCCGGCGCAGCACCGGCTCGGGGTGGAGCGACGCCGCGACCCGCCGCCCCGCCACCGGCAGCGCGGCCGTGAGCAGGGCCAGGCGCGCGCCCAGTCCCACGGCCTGGGCGCCGGCGCGCGTGGCGGCCACGGTGACGTCGCCCGCGGGCACGGCAGGAGGGCGGCGCCCGCGGCGGCGGAAGAACGTCATCGCGGTCCAGGCCGCCGCGGCACCCAGCACCGCCACCAGGGTCGAGGTGGTGGAGGGGGAGAGGTACACGACGTCGGCGACGGGACGCGCCCGCGGTGCGACCACCACGAGGGCCGCCATCGCGCCCAGCAGCCCCGCCAGCCCGGCCGCCGCGGGGATCCCGGTGGCCCGCGGCACGGCGGCGCGGGTCACCAGCACGCCGATGCGCACCATCAGCGCGGCCGTGCCGGCGCCCGTGAGGATGAGCGCGGGCTCCATCCATGCCTGCCAGTCCGCGGCCGGGCCCTTCAGCGCGTCCTTGGCGAGCCCGCCCGAGGTGAACGGCGCCCCCGCGAGGGCTGCGGCGGCCACCACGAACCCCGCGAGCGCCAGCCGCCGGCCCCGGCGGGTGGCGGCTCCCGCCACGGCCCCCACCGACAGGAAGAGCGCCGCCTTGGTGAGCCCGTGGTGCAGGGCGAACAGCAGCAGGGCCGTGGTCGCGGCCGGCGCCACCGCCGGCTCCGCCAGCGCCACGCCCGCCGTCGCGGTCACCAGCCCCATCTGGCTCACCGAGGAGTAACCGAGCGCCAGGCCCGCCGAGCGCTGGGTGAGTCCCGCCACCACGCCGTACGCGGCGCCCGCGAGGCCCAGCGCGACGAGGGCGACGCCGCCGCGCACCTCCGCCTCGCCCATCGGCAGGGTGCGCAGCCACCCGAGGATCCCGATCTCCGTCACCACGCCGGACAGGGCGGCGGCCGCGGGCAGTGGTGCGGCGGCGTAGGTCACCGGCAGCCAGCCGTGGGCGCCCAGCACGCCGATCTTGACGCCGAAGCCCGCGACCAGGAGCGCCAGGGGCGCCGCCGCCCCGTCCTCGCCGAGCGCGGCCCGCACCGCGGCCAGGTCTGGGTCGCCGGCCCGGGCCACCGCCAGCACCAGCCCCGCGAGCAGCAGCGTCTCGCCGACCATCGTCATCGTGATGTAGAGACGCCCGGCACGGCGGCGCCGTCCGGAGGCGCCCGCCACCACCAGCGGGTAGGCGGCCAGCGTCATCACGGCGTACGCGGTGTAGAAGGACACCAGGTCCTGGGCGAGCGGCGCGGCGACCGTCGCCGCCGCGGTGAGCAGCGCCATCGGCAGCAGCCGGCCCCCCCGGGCGTCCAGCCGGGCGGCCACGGGACGCAGCGCCACCAGCGCCGCGGTCCACACGGCCGCGGCGAGCGCCAGGAACACGCGCGCGGTGTCGTCAAGACCGACGGTGGTGCCCAGCAGCAGCCAGTCGAGCCGGGTCTCGTGGGTGGGGGCCACCACCAGGGCCGCCGCGGGCAGCAGGGCGAGGGGCGCCCACCGGTGCAGCCACCGGCCGCCCGGACGCGCGGCCAGCAGGGCGGCGGCGAGCGGGGCGGCGACGGCCGCGAGCATCAGCCACCCGGTCACGGGCCGTCCACCCGGGGGGCGAGGTCCTCGGCGATCGCCGTCGGGCTGAGGGCGACCCCGGCCAGCAGGCCGGCCGCCAGCGTCACGGCGCCGGTGATCAGCGTCGGCACCAGCAGCGCCAGGGGCGCCTCGGCGCGTCCCCGGGGTCGCTCGGCCGGCCACGGCCCCTTCTGGCGGCCGAACCAGGCCGCGTACAGGATCGGCAGGAAGTAGACCGCGTTCAGCACGCCGCTGCCCGCGAGCACGACGAGCGCCCAATCCTGCCCCGCGTCCACGGCGCCGCGGCCGATGTACCACTTGCTGACGAAGCCCGCGGTGGGGGGCAGGCCGATCATCCCCAGCGCGGCGACCGTGAAGGCCGCCATCGTCCAGGGCGCGCGCCGGCCGACCCCGGACATCTCGCTGACCCGGTGGATCCCGAGCGTCTCGGCCAGCACGCCGGCCGCGAAGAACAGGGTGATCTTCATGACGCCCTGGTGCACGAGGTGCGCGAGCGCGCCGACGGCCGCCAGCGGGGCGAGCAGCGCCGCCCCGAGGAGGATGTACGAGACCTGGCTGACCGTGGAGTACGCCAGGCGGCGCTTCAGGTCGTCCTGGGCGATGGCCCGCAGGGAGCCGTAGACGATCGTGACCGCGGCGGCGATCGCCAGGGGGGTCAGCACGTTGAGCGAGGCCGCAAGCTCGAGTCCGTAGACGTCCTCGACGACCCGCAGCACGCCGAACGCGCCGGCCTTGACGACGGCGACGGCGTGCAGCAGGGCGCTCACCGGCGCGGGCGCCACCATCGCCCGGGCCAGCCAGCCGTGGAGGGGCACGAGGGCCGCCTTCACGCCGAAGCCCGCGACCAGGAGCGCGAAGATCGCGGTCAGGGCGGCGCGGTCGCCCTCGGCGACGGCGTCCAGCGCCCCGCCGTGGCGGAACTCCACCTGCCCGGCCACCGTGTCCAGCCAGACGATGGCGCCCAGCAGCACCGTCCCGCCGCCCAGCGTGTAGACGAGGTAGACGCGTCCGGCCGCCAGTGCCGCCGGCGTGCCCCGGTGCACCACCAGGGGGTAGGTCGCCAGCGTCAGGGCCTCGTAGAACACGAGCAGCGTGATCAGGTTCCCGGCCAGCGCGACGCCGACCGTCGCCGTGACGCACAGGCTGAAGAACCCGAAGAAGCGGCTGCGGAAGGGGGCGCCCTCCAGGTAGCCGATGGCGTAGATCGTGGTCAGCAGCCACAGCACCGCCGACAGCGAGACGAACAGGATCGCCAGCTCGTCGACACGCAGCACCAGGGGCACCCCCGGCAGCAGGTCGGCGCGCAGCTCCTCCGTCTGTCCGTCCAGGTAGTCCCGGATCAGCACCGCGACCAGCGCCACCTTCGCGAGGGCGCCGGCCAGGTTGAGCACCGTGCGCAGGGTGTGCCGGTCCTCCGGCAGCAGGAAGATCACCACGCCCGGGATCAGCGACGACAGCAGCAGGGCGAGCAGCGTCACGCGGCGCCTCCGATGCCCACCCCGAGCAGCTCGAGCGTCTCCGCGGCGCGCACGCCGAGCACCAGCGCCACGAGTGCGAGCGCCATCGCCGAGGCCTCCATCACCCGCGGCACGCGGCGCAGCGGCGGCGGCTCGCCCTCACCCCGCTCCAGCGCGGGTCGCACCACCGCGAGCACGTACACCGCGGTCAGCAGCCCGCCGGCGAGCACCACGATGGCCCACCCGGCGGCCTCGCCGCCGATCGCCGCGCGCACCAGGTACCACTTGGCGACGAAGCCGCCGGTGGGCGGCAGCCCGATCAGCGTGACGCCGGCGATCGCGAAGGCGAACGTGGCCACGGGGAGCCGCGACGCGATGCCGCTGAGGTCGCGGATGCGGTCGGAGCCGACCGCATGGATCATGCAGCCGGCGGCCAGGAAGAGCGCCGCCTTCGCGAGCCCGTGCGACAGGGCGTACATGAGCCCCCCGTTCCAGCCGTCCCGGGCGGCCTCGCTCGGCGGGCCCGCCGAGCGCGCCACGGGGACCGCGGCCAGCGGGATGATCAGGAACAGGTACCCGAGCTGCCCCACCGTCGAGTAGGCGATGAGCGGCTTCAGCCGGTCCTGCCGGATGGCGAGCACCGACCCCCACACCACGGCGCCGGCCCCGAGCACGCCCATCAGGGTCCCCGCCTCCGGCGTCACCGCCCCCGCCAGCGCCTCCGACCACAGGCGCACGACCACGGTGAACGCGGCCGTCACGACCAGCGCCGACAGCGCCGCGCTCGCGGGCGCCGGGGCCGAGGCGTGCGCCCGGGGAAGCCAGAAGTGCACCGGGAAGAGCGCGGCCTTCACCAGCAGGCCCGCCGTGCACAGCCCCAGCGCCGCGAGGTCGAGGCGCCCGTCGCCCACGCGCGCGGCGAGCGTCGCCATGTCGAGGGCGCCGTGACCCGCGTACAGCAGTGCCACCCCCAGCAGGTACACGGTCGACCCCAGCCAGGCGGCCAGCAGGTAGCGCAGGGCCCCCGTGAGCGCGGCGGGGCCGCCACCGAGCAGCACGAGCGACACCGCGCTCAGGCCGATCAGCTCGAGCGCGACGAACACGTTGAACACGTCGCCGGCCAGGAACAGCACGTGGAGCGCCGCCCACAGCAGCAGCCACAGCGGCCAGAACGCGCGACCCCCCGGCCCCGGCTCGGCGCGCCAGTAGGCCACCGCGTAGGCGGTGACGGCGAGGCCGACCAGGCCGGACAGCACCAGCATCGCGGCCGCCATCCCGTCGGCGCGCAGCACGATCCCGACGGGCGCCTCCCAGCCGCCCACGGCCAGGCGCGTGGTGCGGCCGTCCCGCCAGACCCCCACGGCGACGGCCACCGAGAG
>DATMJR010000391.1:0-4120 GCA_035553775.1 Miltoncostaeaceae bacterium
GCACGGGCCCTTCGACCCGTCGCGAGGACTGCGCTGCAACCCCGCCAAGCTGCTGCTGGACCCCTACGCGCGGTCGGTCGAGGGCGAGGTCGACTGGGACCCGGCCCTGATGGCGCACATGCTGGACGACCCCGACACGCCCAATCCGGCGGACTCGGCGCCCCATGCGATGCGCTCGGTCGTCATCAACCCGTACTTCGACTGGCAGGACGACCGGCCGCCGCGCGTCCCGTACAACGAGACCCTGGTCTACGAGGCGCACGTCAAGGGCCTCACCCAGACGCACCCGGACGTGCCCGAGGAGATCCGCGGCACCTACGCGGGGGTGGCGCACCCGGCCATCATCGACCACCTGCGGTCGCTGGGCGTGACCGCCATCGAGCTCATGCCCGTGCACCAGTTCGTGCACGACGGCCACCTGCTCGACCGCGGGCTGCGCAACTACTGGGGCTACAACACCATCGGCTTCTTCGCGCCGCACAACGGTTACCGCACCGCGGGCGGGCCGGGCACCGAGGTGCAGGAGTTCAAGGCGATGGTGCGCGACCTGCACGCCGCCGGCATCGAGGTGATCCTCGACGTGGTCTACAACCACACGGCCGAGGGCAACCACATGGGCCCGAGCCTGTGCTTCCGGGGGCTCGACAATCGCGCCTACTACCGGCTGGTCGACGAGGACCCCCGCCACTACTACGACACCACCGGCACGGGCAACACGCTGCTGATGCGGCACCCCCAGGTGCTGCAGCTGATCATGGACAGCCTGCGGTACTGGGTCGAGGAGATGCACGTCGACGGCTTCCGCTTCGACCTCGCCTCCAGCCTCGCCCGCCAGTTCCACGAGGTCGACCGGCTGTCGGCCTTCTTCGACCTGGTCCACCAGGACCCCGTGGTGAACCGGGTCAAGCTGATCGCGGAGCCGTGGGACGTCGGTCCGGGCGGCTACCAGGTGGGCAACTTCCCGGCGCTGTGGACCGAGTGGAACGGCCTGTACCGCGACACCGTGCGCGACTACTGGCGCGGGGAACCGGCCACGCTGGGCGACTTCGCGGCCCGCCTCACGGGGTCCAGCGACCTGTACCAGAACGACGGGCGCCGCCCGTTCCACTCGATCAACTTCGTCACCGCCCACGATGGCTTCACCATGCGCGACCTCGTCTCCTACAACGAGAAGCACAACGAGGCCAACGGCGAGGGCAACGCCGACGGAGAGTCGCACAACCGCTCGTGGAACTGCGGCGCCGAGGGCCCGACCGACGATGCGGCCGTGCTGGCGCTGCGCGCCCAGCAGCAGCGGAACTTCCTCGCCACCCTGCTCGTGTCGCAGGGCGTGCCGATGGTGCTGCACGGCGACGAGCTGGGGCGCACCCAGGGCGGCAACAACAACGGGTACTGCCAGGACAACGAGATCTCCTGGATCCACTGGGACCGGATCGACGAGGACCTGCTGGCGTTCACCCGCGAGATGGTCCGCTTCCGGGCCGACCACCCGCTGCTGCGCCGGCGTCGCTTCTTCACGGGCAACCCGGGACCGGACATGATCCCGGACATCGTCTGGCTCAAGCCGAACGGGCGGGCGATGGAGCCGGAGGACTGGCTGGAGGCGCATGCGATGACGGTGGGCGCCCACCTGAACGGCGGCGGCATCAGCGAGCCCGGCACCCGCGGCGAGCCGATCCGCGACGACGACCTGCTGCTGCTGTTCAACGCGCACCACTCGCCGATCGAGTTCACGCTGCCCGAGGCGCGGAGGCACGCGCGGTGGACGGTCGCGATCGACACCGCGGTCCCCACCGGGCTGGTCGAGGAGGAGGCGCCGCTGCCCACCGGCGCGCGCGTCCAGGTCGCCGGCCGCAGCGTGGTCGTGCTCGTGGCGCCCGATGCCTGAGCCCGCGCGCACGATCGTCTCCACCTACCGGCTCCAGCTGCACCAGGGCTTCGGGTTCGCGGATGCGGCGCGGGTGGCGCCGCGGCTCGCGGCGCTGGGGGCGACCCACCTGTACCTGTCGCCGATCCTGCAGGCGACGCCGGGGTCGATGCACGGCTACGACGTGGTCGACCACACGCGGATCTCCGAGGACCTCGGCGGCGAGGAGGGCTTCCGGGCCCTGGCGGAGACGGCGCGGGGACTGGGGATGGGCGTCGTCGTCGACGTGGTGCCCAACCACGTCGCGCTGCCCACGCCCGAGTCGCTGAACCCGCGGCTGTGGTCGCTGCTGCGCGATGGGCCGGAGTCGGACTCGGCCCGGTGGTTCGACGTGGACTGGTCCTCGCAGGAGGGCTCGATCCTGGTCGCGGTGCTGGGCGACCGCATCGGCCGCTGCATCGAGCGCGGGGAGATCACCGTCGACCGCGACGGCGACGAGCCCGTGGTGCGCTACTACGACCACGTGCTGCCCGTGCGCCCGGGCACCGACGACCTGCCCCTGCCCCAGCTGCTCGACCGGCAGTGGTACCGGCTCGCCTACTGGCGGGTCGCCGACGAGGAGCTCAACTACCGGCGCTTCTTCGACGTGGACACGCTCGCGGGCGTCCGCGCGGAGGACCCGGCGGTCTTCGACGCGATGCACGACGTGCTCCTCCGCCTCCACCGCGACGGGCTCATCGACGGATTCCGCATTGACCACCCGGACGGCCTGGCCGACCCGCGCGGGTACCTGCGCCGGCTGCACGACGCCACCGCCGGCGCGTGGGTGGTGACCGAGAAGATCCTCGAAGGGGACGAGACGCTGCCGGACGACTGGCCCTGCGCGGGCACGACCGGCTACGACGCGCTCGGGCGCGTCACGGGGCTGCTCACCGACCCGAGCGGGGCCGAGACCCTGGGAGCCCTGTGGGCGGCCTGCGACCCGGTGGACGCGACCTTCGACGCCGCCGCCGAGCGCGCAACCCGCGACGTGCTGGCGGCCTCGCTGCACGCGGAGGTGAACCGGCTGGTGGAGCTGGTGGCCGCGATCTGCCACGACGACCTGATGCTGCGCGACATCACGCGCCGGGGCGTCGAGGACGCGCTCGTCGAGCTGCTGGTGGAGGTGCCGGTGTACCGCGCCTACGTGGTGCCGGGCGAGGAGCCGGCCCCCGAGGCGGTTGCGCACGTCGAGGGTGCGGTGGAGCGCGCCGTGGCGCGGGTGCCGCACCGCGAGGAGGAGGTGCGGCTGCTCGGCGATCTCGCCCTCTCGCGCCGCGGGCGCGATCCCCGGCGCGACGAGTTCTGCATCCGCTTCCAGCAGACCACGGGCCCCGTGATGGCGAAGGGCGTCGAGGACACCGCGCTCTACCGATGGTTCCGGCTGGTCGCGCTCAACGAGGTGGGGGGATCGCCGGCCGTGCTCGGCATGGGCGTCGACCGCGTCCACGGGTGGGCCGAGCGGCAACAGCGGCGCGAGCCGCGGGGCATGACGACGCTGTCCACCCACGACACCAAGCGCTCCGAGGACGTGCGTGCCCGGCTCATGCTCCTGTCGGAGGTGCCCGACGAGTGGGGCGCCGCCGTGGAGGCGTGGGAGGCGCTCGCCGCCCCGCACGGACGGCCCGAGACGCCCGTGCACCCGGCAGACGCGTATCTCATGTGGCAGACGCTCGTCGGCGCCTGGCCCATCGACGGCGACCGGCTGACCGCGTACCTGATCAAGGCGCTCCGTGAGGGCAAGCAGCGCACCACCTGGACCGCCCCCGACGAGGGGTACGAGGCGGCGGTCGAGGCCCTCGCCCGCGCCGTGGTGGACGACCCGGAGATCGCCGGGGGCGTCGCGGCCTTCGTGGAACGGCTGGCCGACGGGTGGCGTGCGAACGTGCTCGCCCAGAAGCTCGTCCAGCTGACGCTCCCCGGCGTCCCGGACGTCTATCAGGGCTGCGAGGTGGTCTCGCTGGCCCTGGTGGACCCGGACAACCGCCGGCCGGTGGACCACGACGCGCTCTCGGCGCGGCTCGACCGCCTGGACGCGGGCGGCGAACCCGCCGACCTGGACGACGAGAAGCTCATGGTGACGTCCCGCACGCTGCGGCTGCGGCGTGAACGCCCCGAGTGGTTCGCGCACCCGGAGGCCGACTACCAGCCCCTGCCGACCGGCAGCGCCCACGCCTTCGGGTTCGTCCGCGCGGGCCGGGTGGCGTGCGTGGT
>DATMJR010000392.1:0-5493 GCA_035553775.1 Miltoncostaeaceae bacterium
GTGCTGGGGTCGGCGGGGCGGGGGGAGCAGCAGGCTCAGCGCACCGCCGGCGAGCGGGAGCGCGGAGACGAGCAGGATCGCGGGCTCGCGTCCGAGCGCGTCGGCGAGGGCCCCGAACAGGGCGAGGCCCGGCGGTGCCGAGCCGATCGCGCCGAAGCCGATCATCAGCCCGGCGGCGAGGGCGAGCCGCGAGGGCAGGTACTCCTGGCCCATCGCCACGGTCACCGAGAAGGACGCCATCAGGATCAGCCCGGCCAGCGTCATCGTCACCGGCACCAGCGCGGTGGGCAGCAGCGCCGCCCCGGCGGCGAACGGCGCCGCCAGCGGCATGGTCGCGATCAGCATCCGGCGGCCGCCGACCCGCTCCGCGATCGCCGCACCGCCGATCGTGCCGATGGCGCCGCCGGCCGAGAAGGCGAACACGGTGAGCCCGGCGGCGGTGTCGGACAGGCCCCGCTCCCGCACCAGCAGCAGCGGGACGAGCGCCAGCAGCGTGAACTGCGTCCACGTGCGCAGGGTGGTCACCGCCAGCAGCAGGGCGAGCCCGGGGACGTGGGTCGGGGCCGGGTGCGCCGTGCGCGACGCGTGGGCGACGGGGGGCGAGAGGCGGTGACGCCGCAGCGCCAGCAGCAGCACGACCAGTGCGGCGGGCGCGAGGAACACCACGGTCGTCGCCAGGCCGAGGAACGGGATCGCCAGGGCCGCCAGCAGCGGGCCGACGGCGAAGCCCGCGTTGCCGCCGACCATGAACCAGGCGAGGCCGGTGGCGGGGCGGCCGGCCGAGAGGCGGTTGGCCGAGCGGGCGGCCTCCGGGTGGTACGCGGCGATGCCCAGCCCCGACACCACGATCAGCGCCAGCAGCACCGGGTAGGACGGCGCGGCGCCCGCGGCGGCCACGGCCACCGCCGCGAGGGCCACGCCGCCCCACAGCAGCGGGTGCGCCGCCCGGCGGTCCGCCACGAGGCCGAAGGCCGGCTGCGTGGCCGACGACGCCAGGAGGCTCGCGCCGAGCACCATCGATGCCGCCAGGTCGGACAGCTCGTACTCGCGCACGAACAGCGGCAGCAGCGCGGGCAGGGCCCCGACGAGCATGTCCACGACGAAGTGACCCGCCGCCAGGGTGAGGATGCCGCCGCGGTCGAAGCCGGCGCCGGTCGCCACCCCCGCCACCGCCCTAGGATCGGAGGCGATGGCCACCTACGACCGCCCGGTGCGCGGCGCCGACGTCGCGGGCGCGGCCGCGGCGTTCCCGGGGCGCCCCGTCGACCCCGACCGCGTGCGCGCGGCGCTCGCGCCCGACCGGCCCGTCGCGGGGCTCGCGGCGCTGCGGCGCCTCGCCGGCCCCGAGCGGCTCGGCGTCAGCGCGGGCGTGTGGGAGACCGTGTTCGCCCCGCTGTTCGGCGAGTTCGAGTAGGGCACGAAGGGCACTGTAGGCGGGCCGGGGGGCGCCTCCACCCCCCGCGCGGGGGGACGCGCCGCGGCGCGGTCACGTCCGGCCGGCGGGCGGCGGTCCGGTCAGCGGCGGGCGCGGCGAGCCCGTGGTGGCGTCGTCCGAGTGCAGCGTCGCGGGCTCGGGCGCGACGACGTCGCGGTTGAACAGCTCCTCGAGGCTCTCGCGCAGGTCGAAGTGCTTGGGCTCCCACCAGGCGACGTCGCCGACGAGGGCGTGCACGCGGGAGAGCGTGATGCCGGCCACGAGGGCGGCCACCAGTGCGACCACCACCGTGCCGCCGCCCGCGTCCGTGCCGAACAGGCCCGCGGGCACCTCCTCGACCCGGCCGGCCACCGCGGGCCCGAACACGAGACCCCACAGCAGCAGCACCAGCCCCCCGGCCGCCAGCCCGCGCACCCGCCAGTCGGCCCGCCACACGCGGGAGACCAGGTCGAAGACCACGGCGATCCCGAGCCACGCGAGCATGGTGAGGTAGAAGCCCTGCCGGGAGATCTGCTCCTCCTCGGCACCGGCCAGGAGGCCCATCGCGGCGTTGAACGAATGATCGGTCCAGCCCTGGTCCAGCCCGCGCTGCATCAGGATCAACCAGACCATGCCGCCGAGCGCCGCCGCCAGCAGGACGGCGAGCACGGCGCGGGCACCGGCGATCAGCGCGTCCGCCAGCGGCCCGCGCGGCGAGGCCGGCGGCACCCCGCCGTCGAGGTCGGCGCGGGCGATGAACGGCGTCGGGGGCGTCGGCGTCTCAGACATCCTCGGCCTCGAGCGGGTTCGCCCGCAGCCAGGACACCCTCAGGAACAGGTCGCGGTCGTCCATGTCCTGGGCGATCGGGAACGTGGTCCCGCAGAGCGGGCATGCGGTGAACGGCTGGAACTCGGGTATCCCCTCGGCATCCTGGGCACCCGTGGGGAACAGCAGCAGATCGCCCCAGCAGTCGGGCGTGGGACACCGCACGCGGGCGTCCACGTTGGCGAACCGGCTCTTGGGGATCGGCTCCGGCGCCATGGCCGGGAGAGCCTATGACGTCCCCGCTCCGGGGAAAAGGCTAGAATCCCCTGCCCAATCACCGTCTTTCGCCCGGTCCCCTGGGGGTGACCCGCATGGCCCACAGCTACCAGGACCTGCTCGCACAGGCGCGCGAGGAGGTACCGGAGATCCAGGTCCCCGACCTCGCCGCCCGCCTGGACGGCGCGGACGCGCCGCTCGTCGTCGACGTGCGCGAGCAGTCGGAGTGGGACGAGGGGCACGTGCCCGGCGCCGTGCACGTGCCGCGCGGGTTCCTGGAGAGCCGCATCGGCGGCGTCGCGCGGCCCGACCAGGAGGTCGTGCTGATGTGCGCCGGCGGCAACCGGTCGCTGCTGGCGGGCACCACGCTGCGCGCGATGGGCTACGGCAACATCACGAGCCTCGCAGGCGGCTTCACGCGCTGGAAGCAGTCCGGAAACGCGGTGCAGGTGCCGCGCACCCTGACGCCCGACCAGCGGGCCCGCTACAGCCGGCACGTGCTCATCCCCGAGATCGGCGAGGAGGGGCAGCTGAAGCTGCTCGACAGCCGGGTGCTGCTCATCGGCGCCGGCGGCCTCGGCTCCCCGGCGGCGCTGTACCTGGCCGCCGCCGGCGTGGGCACCATCGGCCTGGTCGACGACGACGTGGTTGACGTCAGCAACCTGCAGCGCCAGGTCATCCACAGCACCGAGCGCGTGGGGATGCTCAAGGGCGAGTCGGCGCGCGAGGCGATCGCGGCGCTCAACCCCGACGTCGCGGTCGACGTGCACGCGACGCGGATCGACCGCGACAACGTGCTGGAGCTCATGTCGCAGTACGACGTGGTGGTGGACGGGGCGGACAACTTCCCGACGCGCTACCTGCTGTCGGACGCCTCGCTGATGACCCGCACCCCGCTGGTGCACGCGAGCATCCTGCGGTTCGAGGGGCACGCCTCGGTGTTCCTCCCCTACGAGGGCCCCTGCTACCGGTGCCTGTTCCCGGAGCCGCCCCCGCCGGACCTGGCGCCGGCCTGCGGCGAGGCGGGCGTCCTGGGAGTGCTGTGCGGGGTGATGGGCACCGTCCAGGCGACGGAGGCGATCAAGGTGCTCCTCGGCGCGGGCGACACGCTCGCCGGGCGGCTGCTGGTCTACGATGCCCTCGGGATGACGTTCACGGAGCTGAAGGTGCGCCGCGACCCCGAGTGCCCGGCGTGCGGTCCCGGCGCCCGGCTCGAGTTCCGCGACTACGACGCCTGGTGCGCCGGCGTCGGCCGCCACGTGGCGGTGGGCGCGTGAGCACGGTCCGCATCCCCCCGGTTCTGCGCCAGGCCGTCGGCGGCGTCCGCGAGCTGGAGGTGCCGGGGGGCACGGTGTCCGAGGTGCTGGAGGGCCTCTACGCCATGCACCCGAGCGTCCGCTCGCAGCTGGTCACGCCGGAGGGCGAGCTGCACCGGTTCGTCAACGTCTACGTCAACGACGAGGACGCGCGCCTGCTGTCGTGGCTCGACACCCCCGTCGGGGACCGCGACACGGTGCTGATCCTGCCGGCCATGGCCGGCGGCTCCGCCGGCACCTGACGCCGGCGCGTCCGCCCATGCCGTCGCCCCACGCCGCCGTCGCCCCGCCGGTGCACGTCCATCCGGACGTCGTGCACGCCATCGGCGGCACGCCCATGGTGGAACTGTCCCGCCTGACGCCCAACCCGGACGTCCGCATCCTCGCGAAGCTCGAGAACCACAACCCCACGGGCTCGATCAAGGACCGCACGGCGCGCTCGCTCATCGAGGACGCCGAACGGCGCGGGCTCATCTCCCCGGGCGACACCATCATGGAGCCCACCTCCGGCAACACGGGCATCTCGCTGGCCATGATCTGCCGCGTCAAGGGCTACCGCCTGGTCGCCGTGATGCCGGAGAACGTCACCGAGGAGCGGCGCCAGCTGCTGCGCCTGTACGGGGCGGAGATCGTGGCGACCGACGGGGAGTTCGGCTCCAACGGCGCGGTGGCCGTGGCACAGCGCCTGTCGGCCGAGAACGGCCTGTTCATGCCGTTCCAGTACGGCAACCCGGCCAACCCGCAGGCGCACTACGAGGGCACGGCCGAGGAGATCGTGCGCGACTGCCCGGAGCTGGACGTCTTCGTCGCCGGGCTGGGCACGGGCGGCACCCTCATGGGGTGCGCGCGGCGCCTCAAGGAGCACCGCCGTGACATCCAGATCGTGGCGTGCGAGCCGCTGCAGGGCGATCCCGTCAGCGGGCTCCGCAGCCTGGACGACGGGTTCGTGCCGCCCATCCTCGACATCTCCCGCCTCGACCGGAAGCTCCTCGTCGCCAACCGCGACGCGCTGGTGATGACGCGCCGGCTGGCCGCCGAGGAGGGCATCTTCGCCGGCGTCTCGTCGGGGGCCGTCGTCCACACCTGCGTGCGCATCGCCTCGCGCATGCAGCGCGGCACGATCGTGGGCATCATCTGCGACGGCGGCTGGAAGTACCTGTCGGCCGGCATCTGGACCGGCGACCTGGACGCCGTCGAGGACACGCTGGATCAGGGCCTGTTCTGGTGACGCTGCGGCTCCCCGCCGCCGTCGCCGAGGAGCTCGTCGCCCATGCGCGCGCCGAGCTGCCCAACGAGTGCTGCGGCATGGTGGGCGGCCGGGGCGGCACCGCGGAGCGCGTCTGGCGCGCGGTCAACACCGAGGCGAGCCCCTACATGTACGTGATGGAGCCGCGCGAGCAGCTGCGCATCATGGACGAGATCGACGAGGCCGGGCTCGACCTGCTGGCCGTGTACCACTCCCACACCCGCTCGGCCGCGTACCCCTCGCGGACGGACGTGGAGCTGGCCTTCTTCGCCCAGACGCTCTACCTGATCGTGTCGCTGGCGGACCCCGCCGCGCCGGAGATCCGCGCGTTCCACCTGCGCCGCGACGCGCCCCTCGAGCAGGCCGTGCGCGAGGAGCCGGTCGAGCTGGTTTGACCGTCCCGCGCCGCCCGCGTACGGTCCCGCGCGTGTCCCGATCCGCCGCCCCCTCCCGCCGCCCGCGCCCCCGCGTGCGC
>DATMJR010000393.1:0-4914 GCA_035553775.1 Miltoncostaeaceae bacterium
TCGTCGGCGCGGCCCTGCTCGCCGTCTCCGCCTCGGCGGTCCGGCCGCTGCCGCACGGCGGCCCCCGGCGGCGCGAGGTGGTGCGGGTCGCTGCGCCGGCCGGGCTCCTCATCTGGGCCGGGCTGCACGCGGCACATGCGCTCGCCCTGGCGGGCGACGGGCGCGACGACGGTGCCCGGTTCCTCGCCTGGCCGCTCGCGCTCTGGGACGCCCTCGTGGTGGTGGCGGGGCTCGCCGGTCTCGTCCTGTGGTGGCGCCGGAGCGGGCCGTGGCGGGCGGGCCGGCCGCCCGGCGCACGCGATGCGGCGCGCCGGCGCGCGGCCGAGCAGGAGGCGCTGCGCCGGGTGGCCGTGGCGGTCGCGGAGGAGCGTCCGGCGGCGGAGGTGCTCGCCCTGGTCGCACGGGAGGTGGCCCAGCTGCACGACGCCGAGTGCGGGCTGGTGACGCGGTTCGAGGACGAGGGCGCCCGCGTGGTCGGCGTGTTCGGCCAGCACGAGAGCAGGATCGGGACGGTCTTCCCCATGGGTGGCGGGGCCGCCCTGGCGCGCGTCGCCCGCACCGGGCGCGCCGTGCGCGTGGAGTACGGCCGCCTCGGCGACGACCCCGTGGCGGCGCGGGTGCGCGGTGAGGGCTATCACCGCGGCGTCGCCGCGCCCGTGGTGGTGGGCACGCAGCAGTGGGGCGCCGTGCTCGTGGCGACGACGCGCGCGGACGGGCTGCGCGACGGGGACCTGGAGGAGCGGCTCACCCGCTTCGGGGAACTCGTGGCGCTCGCGATCGCCAACGCGGAGTCGCGCGCCCGGCTCACCGAGCTGGCGTCCACGGACCCGCTGACCGGGCTCTGCAATCACCGCACGTTCCACGACCGGCTCGCGGGCGAGGTGGCCCGGGCCCGGCGTCACGGCACGCCGCTGTGCGTCCTCGTGCTCGACATCGACCACTTCAAGGCGGTCAACGACGCGCACGGGCACCACACCGGCGACCGCGTGCTGATGGAGGTGGCGCGGCGACTGCTGCGGAGCGTGCGCGCCGACGACGTGGTGGCGCGGGTCGGCGGCGAGGAGTTCGCGGTGCTGCTGCCCGGCGCCGACGAGCGCAGGGCGCGGGCGCTCGGCGACCGCATCGCCCGCGCGGTGCGGACCGACCCGTTCCCCGAGGTCGGGCGCCTCACCATCTCCGGCGGGGTCTGCGAGCTTCGCCGCGCCCGCGACCAGGAGGAGATGCTGCGCCTGGCCGACGGGGCGCTGTACTGGGCGAAGGCGAACGGGCGCGACCTCGTGGTGGTGTACTCCCCGGACGTCGTGGAGGCGCTGTCGGCCGAGGAGCGCGCCGAGAAGCTGCTCCGGGACCGGGCGCTCGCGGCCCTCGGGGCCCTCGCCAGGGCGGTGGACGCCAAGGACCACACCACGCGTGAGCACTCGGAGCGCGTCGCGGAGCTCGCCGTCGCCCTGGGCGACGCACTCGGCTGGGAGCTGCCCGACGTGATGCGCCTGCGCGAGGCCGGCCTGCTGCACGACGTCGGCAAGATCGGCGTGCCGGACCACATCCTGCGCAAACCGGGTCCCCTGAGCGACGACGAGTTCGCCCAGGTCATGGAGCACGCGTCCCTGGGCGCCCGCATCGTGGCCGAGGTGCTCGACGCGGAGCAGGTCGGTTGGGTGCGTCATCACCACGAGCGGTGGGACGGGCACGGGTACCCCGACCGGCTCGCCGCCGGGGAGATCGCCCCCGGCGCCCGCATCCTGGCGCTCGCCGACGCCTGGGACGCCATGACCGCCGACCGCCCCTACCGCCGCGGGATGGACATGGGCCGTGCGCTCGTCGAGTGCCGCGACCGGGCGGGGACGCAGTTCGCCCCGGAGGTGGTCGACGCGCTCGAGGGCCTCGCCCGCAGCGGGGTGCTGGCGGTGCTCACGTCTCCGCGCGGGCCCGTCGGTCTCGACGGCCGCGCCCTGCCCCCGACGCCGGCCCCGGCCTCCACTCCGGTGTGACCTCGGGGGACCCCGCCCGCGCTCCCGCGCGCGGCGCGCGGGCAGGGTCCGTGGGACACGCGGCCCCGCGGGGTGGGAGAGTGAGCAGGCCGTCGCGGCACCACCGTCCGCGGGCGTGAGACGACCTTCGCGGCACAACCGTCCGCGAAGCGTGAGACGACCTTCGCGGCACAACCGTCCGCGAAGGGGGAGGGCATCCTGAGCGGAACCGACGCGATCGAGGCGGGCGACGGCGTGGAGGGGGGCGGCCGGCGTGTCGGCGCGGACCTGCCCCGCCTGCTCGCGCAGGCGCCGGCCATCATCTGGGTGCTCCGGGGGCCGCACCACGTCATCGAGTTCTGCAACGAGGCCGCGGTCGCGAGCGTCGGCGGCCGGAGCCCCCTGCAGGGGCTGCCGTTCTACGACGCCCTGCCGGAGCTGCGGGAGCAGGGCGCCGAGAGCGTGTTCGACCTCGTGCGCCGCACGGGGCTGCCGCAGGTGGAGGCCGAGCGGTGGGTGC
Organism: Miltoncostaeaceae bacterium; assembly: GCA_035553775.1. Classification (GTDB taxonomy): domain Bacteria; phylum Actinomycetota; class Thermoleophilia; order Miltoncostaeales; family Miltoncostaeaceae; genus DATMJR01. The sequence goes on from DATMJR010000393.1 coordinate 2,491, forward strand.
GCACGCCCGACGGCCGCGGCGGCGTGCGGGACGCGGCCTTCTCCTACTCGGTCACGCCCCTGCGCGACCCGGGGGGCGACGTCACCGGGGTGATGGTGCACGCGGTGGAGGTCACCGACCTCGCGCGAGCCCGGGCGGAGGCGGAGAGCGTCCGCGACGCACTCGTGCGCGTCGAGCGCGTGGCACGGTCGCTGGGCGCCGCGCAGACGCCCGAGGAGGTCGGCGGCATCCTGGTCGAGCAGGCGCGTGAGGCGCTCGATGCCGCGGCCGGGGTCGTGTACCTGTTCGCCCCGCCCCACCTGACCCTGCTGGCGGCCTCCGGCTACCCGCCGGGGAGCCTGGCCGGTTGGGAGCGCATCGGTGTCGACACCCCGGCGCCCATCCCCGATGCCGTCCGCGACCGGGCACCCGTCGTGCTCGAGACGCGGGCGCAGATCGAGGCCGCGTACACCTACTGGCGCGACACGGAGACGCTCTCCGACCAGGCGCTGGTGGCCCTGCCGGTGGTCGTGGGCGACGAGGTCCTGGGGGGGCTCCTGTTCTCGTTCCACGCGCCCCGGCGCCTGCGCGAGCCCGAGCTGACGCTGGTGGGCGCCCTCGCCGGCCACTGCGCGCTGGCCCTGCAGCGGGCACGGCTCATCGCGGCGCAGCGTGCGCGCACCCGCGGCGACGCGCTCGTCGCGCGCCTCACGCATGCGATGGACGCCGCGCTCGGCACCACGGAGCGCGTCACGCGCCTGGTCGAGTCGTGCGTCGACGCGCTCGCGGATCTCGCCACCGTGCGCCTCGGCAGCGGCCCACCGGTCGTGCTCGCGCGCGCGTCGGGGGACGGGGTGCGGGTCACGGGCTCCGGGCGCGCCGCCGGTGCCCTCGACCCCGCCGAGGTGGGCGCGGCGCGCGTGCGGCGCACGGGCGAGGGCCTCCTGCTGCCTCAGATCGATCCGTCGTCCGCGGGGGAGTGGCCCGCGGAGGCCGGAGCGCTCGAGGACGACGGCGCCCTCGGTTCGCTGATCGCCGTTCCGCTGGCCGCACGCGGTCAGACGCTGGGCGTGCTGGCGCTCGCGCGCGTCGCCGCCCGCCCGCCCCTGGGCGCCGCCGATCTCGCGCTGGCGGAGGAGATCGGCCGGCGCGCGGGTCTCGCCCTCGACAACGCCCGCCTGTACGAGGAGGAGCGGGTCGCACGGGCGACGCTCGACCGGGCGCGGCAGCGCGCAGAACGCCTGCAGCGCGTGACCGCCGCCCTGTCGCGCGCCCTCACCGAGGACGAGGTGGCCGCCGTGGTCGTGACCGAGGCGATGGAGGCCCTGGAGGCGCGGGCCGGGGTGGTCGCCGTGCGCGAGGGCGGGCAGGGGCGCGTGCTGTCGGCGGTGGGATATCCCGAGGACGTGCTCCGGACGGGCACGACGTTCCCCCTGGCGGCCGGGTTCCCGCTGGCGATGGTGCTCCGCGACGGCGAGGAGTTCTGGTTCGAGGGCCGTGAGGACTGGATGCGGCGCTTCCCGGCCCCGCGGGGGGACCTGGGCGCCGTGGGGATCGGGGTCCCCCTCGCGATCGACGGCCGGGTGATGGGCGGCGTCGCGTTCCGCTTCGGCCAGGACCGGCGCCCGATCACCGAGGGCGAGCGCCGCATGGTCGTCACCATGGCCGAGCAGTGCGCGCAGGCGCTGGAGCGCGCGCGGCTGTACGAGCGCGAGCACGAGGCGGCGGAGGTCCTGCAGCGCCGGCTCCTGCCGGAGCGGCTGCCCGACACGGGACCGCCCCTCGCCGTGCGATACCTCCCCGCGGGCCAGGGCAGGTCGAGCGGGGATTTCTACGACGCGCGGCTCTCCCCGGGGGGCGGGCTCGCGTTGATCGTCGGCGACGTCGTGGGCCAGGGGGTGGAGGCCGCCGCGGTGATGGGCCAGTTGCGCAGCGCCTGGCGGGCGCTCGCGGGGGAGGTCGACGGCCCCGCCGCCCTGCTCGCCCGCCTCAGCCGCTTCGCGGGCGACGTCCCCGGGGCCGCGGTGGCCACGGCCGCGTGCCTGCAGCTCGAACCCGACGGCACGCTGCGCCACGCCTGCGCCGGGCATCCGCCGCCCCTGGTCGCCGCGCACGGGCGCGCCCGCGCCCTGGTCGAGGGTCGCGGCATACCCCTGGGCGCCGGTGACTGGAGGTACGAGGAGGGGTGCGAGAGGCTCGCTCCCGGCGACCTGCTGCTGGTCTACACGGACGGCCTCTACGAGCGGCGCGGCAGGCCGGTGGACGTCGCGCTCGAGGCACTCCGCACCTGGCTCGCCGCCCATGCCGGCGACCCGCTCGAGTCGTTGATGGACGGGCTGGTCGCGGCGTTCGGGGCGGGTGCGCACGACGACTGCGCCCTGCTCGCCTGCCGGGTCCCACCCCGCTGAGCGGCGCCGTTTCCCCACCCCGGCCGGGGGTACGGGG
>DATMJR010000394.1:0-2244 GCA_035553775.1 Miltoncostaeaceae bacterium
ATGTAGAGGGCGCGGCCGATCTCGGCGTTCGAGAGGCCGCGCGCCATCAGCCGGAACACCTCCCGCTCCCGGCCGGTGAGCTCCCCGACGCCCGGCGGCGGGGCGGGCCGGTGCATGCGCGCGAACCGCCGGATCACGCGCGTCGTGACGGCCGGCGACAGCAGCCCCTCGCCGCGGGCCACGACGCGGATCGCCGTCAGCAGCTGCTCCGGCGGGTCGTCCTTCAGCACGAAGCCGCTCGCCCCGGCGCGCAGCGCCTCGTAGACGTACTCGTCGACATCGACGTCGTGGGCGAGGCGCGCGACGGCCGCGAGGCGGTCGAGGCCGCGGCGCGGCTGCGGCCGGCGGTGGTGCTCATGGACATCCGCATGCCCGAGCTGGACGGCCTCGAGGCGACGCGGCGCATCCTCGCCGGCGACGCCCCGCCGCGCATCCTGGTGCTGACCACCTTCGATCTCGACGAGTACGTCTACGAGGCGCTGCGCGCCGGGGCGTGCGGCTTCGTGCTGAAGGACGACCCGCCGGAGCAGCTGCTGACGGCGATCCGCGTGGTTGCCCGCGGCGAGGGGCTGTTGTCGCCGGCGGTCACGACGCGCGTGATCCGCCGCTTCGCACGCCTGCACCGGCCCGCGCCCCCGCCGGGCGTCACGGAGCTGACCGGCCGGGAGCGGGAGGTGTTCCGGCTGATGGCGCGCGGCCTCTCGAACGCCGAGATCGGCCGCGCGCTCTACATCGGCGACACGACCGTGAAGACCCACATCACGCGCATCCTCCAGAAGCTGGACGTGCGCGACCGGGTGCAGGCGGGGGTCCTGGCGCACGAGTGCGGGCTGTTCGAGGCCGAGGGGGGTGTCGCGGAGGGGTGAAGTATCCGTGACGATCTGCCGAGAGCCGATGGCACCGCCGCCCCCGATGGGCGAGGGTGGCGCCCCGACCACGCACGAGGCCCATGCACCGTCGCCGCACCCGCCGCACCGCGCCGCACCACGCCATGCGCGTCGCCCTGCCGCTCGCCCTCGCCGCCGGGGCGCCGGTGCCGGCGGCGGCCGCCCCGGTCGACGCGCCCGTGGCGGCTCCGGTCCCGGCGCACATCGGCAGCGCCGACCACACGGGCGCGGGCGCCGTCCCGACCCCGGCGCAGAGGATCACCTGGTCCGCGGTCCCCATGACGCGCTGCCGCTCGTACGGGGTGGAGATCACGGACCTCGACACGGGCCGGGTCCGGGAGCACGAGGTCCTCCCCGCCGTCGGGCGCGCCGAGCAGCCCACGACCCCCGAGGCGGCTCCGCCCACGGAGCTGCGCTTCGGGCCGCAGCCGTACGACCCGCGCGACGCCACCAACGTGGTGCAGCTCCAGGACGGGCACCGCTACGTGTTTCGGATCCGCGGCATCGAGCGCAGCCCGGGTACGGCGCCCGCTCCGTGGATCACCGGTCCCTTCGACAACTGCCGGGCCACCGACGTCGGGGCGCCCGAGCCGGGTCCGTACGGCCCGGCCACCACGCCCGCGCGCTACGACGACCGCGCCCCGTCCCTGGTCGCGGTGCTCGCCGGCGGCGCCGCCGTCACGCGCGCGACCCTCGTCCCGGTCGATGTGCCCGTGCTGGCCGACCCGGACCCGCCGGGTGTGCCCGGCGGGGCGAGTGGTGTCGCCGCCCTCGTCATCGACGGCGGCGAGCGCACGCTGCGTCAGGACGGGCGGTACGCCGTGCGCCTCGCCGGCGCCGACGGGCGCAGGAGGGTGGAGGTGTCCGCGCGTGACGCCGTCGGGCACACGACGACGACGACCCTGGAGACCGTCCTCGACCGGCGTGCCCCCGTGGTGCGGCTGCGCCAGGCCGCCCCCCGCGTGCCCGTCGGTGCCGTGGCCGCATTCGACGCCTCCCCCACGGCCGACCCGCTCGCCGCCGACGGCACCTCGGCGGGCGTGCGGCCCGGGTCGTTCCGCTGGCGCTTCGGCGACGGGCTGCCCGGGGCGATCACGCCCTCGGCCACGCACGTCTTCACGCGCCGCGGGGTGATGTGCGGGGAGGTCACCGTCCGTGACCGGGCCGGCAACGTCGGGCGCCGGACATTCGCGACACGCGTCGCCTCCGGCACGGCCGTGCTCGGGGCGGTCCGCCGGCGCGGCGGCGTCGTGGAGGTGTGCGTCGCCCGGCGCGCGACGGTCACCCTCAGGGTGACGCGGCCCGGCGCCCCTGCGCGCGCACGCCGTGCGCGCGGAGGGCCGGGGCTGGTACGGGT
>DATMJR010000395.1:0-4852 GCA_035553775.1 Miltoncostaeaceae bacterium
GGTGCCCCGCTACATCCGCTTCGTCGATTCGCTGCCCAAGACCCCGACCGAGCGCGTCCAGAAGGTGAAGCTGCGCGAGCAGGGCATCACCGAGGACACCTTCGACCGCGAGGCCGCCGGCATCACGATCAAGCGTTAGCCGGCCGGGTGCGCCGCGGCCGGCGGGGTCCTCCCCCGGCCGCGGCGGCCCGCGGGATCCGCGGGCGGCGGGACCGGCAGGGGTGCGGCGCGTCCCGTACCGTGGGCGCCATGGCCACGGAGCCCGTCCTGTTCCCCACCTGCCTGGGGGACATCGTCATGCCGGAGGCCGTGCGGCACGCCGTGGTCACCCTGCGCGCGTGCGGCGTCGCGCCGCGGCCGGTGCGGAACGCCACCTGCTGCGGCCAGCCGGGCTACAACGCGGGGCACCACGACGAGGCCCGGCGCGTGGCGCGCCGGACGCTGCGCGTGCTGGACCGGACCGACGGCGACGTCATCGTTCCGGCGGGATCATGCGCGGCGATGATGCGCCTGCACTGGCGCGAGCTCTTCGCCGGCACGCGCGACGAGCGCGCCGCGGTGCGGGTGGGCCGGCGCGTGCGCGAGCTGTCGACCGTGCTCGCCGACCGGGTGGACGTGGTGGCGGCGCGGGGCCTGGCATGGCCGGGCCGGGCCGGGTACCACGACTCGTGCCACATGCTCCGCGAGCTGCGCATCGCGGTGGAGCCGCGGGCCCTGCTGGGGCACGTGCGCGACCTGGAACTGGTGCCGCTCAGCTCGTCCGAGCGCTGCTGCGGCTTCGGAGGCACGTTCAGCGTCCGCTACCCGGAGGTGTCGGTCGCGATGGCCGACTCCAAGCTCGACGACGCGCGCCAGGCGGGCGTGGACGTGCTGGTCTCGGCGGACCCGGGCTGCCTGATGCAGCTGGGGGGCCGGGCGACGCGTCGCGGGGACGGGCCGCGGGTGGTGCACCTGGCGACGCTGCTGTGGGAGGCGGGGCTGCGGTGACCACGCTGCGGCCGGATCCGCTCACCACGTCGACCTTCCGTGAGCGCGCACGCGCGCAGCTCGCCAAGCCGTTCCTGCGCGAGGCGGTGCCGAAGGCGACCGACCATGCCGTCGCGGCCCTGCGGACGCGCTTCGCCGACCACGACTACGAGGCCCTGCGCGAGCTCGGGCGGGCAATCCGGGCGGAGGCGATCGCCGACCTCGACCGCCACCTGGCCGACCTCGAGCAGGCCCTGGTCGCCAACGGGGTGCGCGTCCACCACGCGGCCGACGCGGGGGCGGCGCGCGACCTCATCCGTGGCATCGTCCGCGACGCCGGCGGACGCACCGTGGTGAAGGTCAAGTCGATGGCCACGGAGGAGATCGACCTCAACCCGGCGCTCGCGGCCGACGGGGTGCGCGTGGTGGAGACCGATCTCGGCGAGTACGTGGTCCAGCTCGACGGGGACCGCCCGTCGCACATCATCGCGCCGATCATCCACAAGACCCGGGGAGAGGTGCGCGAGAGCCTCTCGCGGGCGGTGGGGCGCGAGCTGCCCGACGACGCCGCGGCCCTCACGGGGGTGGCGCGGGCGCAGCTGCGCGACGCGTTCATGGAGGCGGACGTGGGCATCAGCGGCGCCAACTTCGGCGTCGCCGACACCGGCACGATCTGCCTGGTCACCAACGAGGGCAACGGCCGCATGTGCACGAGCCTGCCGCGCGTGCACATCGCGCTGATGGGCGTCGAGCGCGTGGTGCCCCGCATGACCGACCTCGCGGTGCTGCTGCCGCTGCTGACCGGGGCCGGCACCGGCCAGCTCGTGACCAGCTACGTCAACCTCCTGTCCGGCCCCCGCCGCCCGGGCGAGCCCGACGGCCCGGAGGAGATGCACGTCGTGCTGCTCGACAACGGCCGGCGGGCGCTGCGGGGCACGCCGTACGAGGAGGTGCTCCACTGCATCCGCTGCGGTGCGTGCCAGAACGTGTGCCCGGTGTACCGGCAGGTGGGCGGGCACGCCTACGGGTGGGTCTACGGCGGGCCCATCGGCGCGGTGCTCACGCCCCTGTTCCGGGGGCAGCGCGACGGCGGCGAGCTGTCGCAGGCCACCTCCCTGTGCGGGGCCTGCGACGACGTCTGCCCGGTCAAGATCCCCCTGCACGACCTGCTGCTGTCGCTGCGCCGCGACCGCGCGGCCGCCGGCGTCGCGCCCCGCGGGGAGCGGATCGCGGCACGCCTCTGGTCGTGGGCCTGGGCCCACCCGGCGACGTACCGGCTGTCGGTGCGGCTGGCCCGGGCCGCGTCCCTGCCCGCCCGGCACCCGGCGGTCGCCCGGCGCCTGCCGCTGGCCGGGCGCTGGGCGGCCGGCCGCACCCTGCCGCGGCCCGCCCGGCGGCCCTATCACCGGCGCCTCCGATGACGGCGGCGCCGGATCCGGCCCTGCTCGCGCGGATCGCGCCCACGGAGCTCCGCCCCGGCGAGGACCCGGTGACCCGCTTCGTGCGCGAGGCGCGGCTCGTGCAGACCGCCGTCGAGGTGACGACCCGCGACCGCCTCGCCGCGGCCGTCACGGAGGCCCTCCGCGCCGAGGGCGCCCGCCGGGTCGCGGTCGCCGCCGACCTCGCCCCGCTGCGCTACGAGATGGCCGCCCGGCTGCGGGAGGCGGGCATCGAGGCGGTCCGGTACGAGGACGTCGCCCCCGACCGCGACGCCGTGCGGGACCTGGACGCCACCGTCACGGGCTGCATGGCCGCGGTCGCCGCCACCGGCAGCATCGTGACCGGCGGCGCGGCGGGCCGTGGCGGGGCGCTGGTGGCGCCGGTGCACGTCTGCGTGGTCGAGCGCTCGCGCCTGTTCGACGGCCTGCTCGCGCTGCTGCGCGCCCTGCCCGACCTGGGAGCCGCGTCGGCGATCGCCCTCCAGACCGGCCCGTCGCGCACGGCGGACATCGAGAAGACGCTGATCCTGGGCATGCACGGGCCCAAGGCGGTCCACGTCGTGGTGGTCGTCGACGCGCCCGCCACACCCGCACCCTGACCGGGCGGGGCGTGCACGGCCGCGGCGGGCGGGGGAGGATGGGCGCATGCCCGTCACCGCACGCCGCGCCCTGCCCGTGGCCGCCGCCGCGCTGCTCGCCTCCGCGCCCGCCGCCACCGCGCAGGCGCCGCCGCTCCGCGCCGGCTGGCCGATCCCGTCCGCCGGGATCCTGGCGCCCGCGCCGGACGGGACCGTGCTGACGTCGCGGCGCGCCGTGGGCACGGTGGAGCGGACGGCCGCCGACGGGCGCGCCCGTGCCGCGATCCGCCTGCCCTCGCCCGGGCCGGTGTCGGCGGCGCCCGACGGCACGGTCCTGCACGTGGGCCAGGTGGACGACCGGGTCACGGCGCTGTCGCCCGCCGGGCGCTTCCTGTGGCGGGCACCGGCCGTCGACATCGGCCGTGAGGCCTCCCCCAAGGGCGTCGTCACCGCTCCCGACGGATCGACGCACTACGCGATCGGATCCGACGTGATCCTCGTGCTGGACCGGCAGGGGCGGATCCGGAGCCAGGTGTTCGCGGGCGAGGCCTCCCCCGACACGGCGGCGGCGGGGCCGGACGGCACGCTGTTCGTGCTGGCGCCGGGTATGGGCGCGGCGGAGCTGCTGGCCGTCGCTTTCGACGGGTCGGTCCGGTGGCGCCGGGGCGACGTCACGGCGGGCAGCGCCCTCGCGCTCGCGCCCGACGGGACCGTCGCCGTCGCCCAGGCGCGCGCGCTCCTGCTGGTGCGCCCGGACGGATCGACGCGGGCCCTGGTGCCCGTGTCCGGCTTCATCAACTCCGTCGTCGCCACCTCGTCCGGCCGCGTCTTCGCGGCGGCCGGGGGCCGGCTGCTGTGCGTCACCACCGAGGGCGCATCCTGCGGCAGCACCACCGCCGGGGTCGGTCTGCGGACGCTGCTCGCCGGCCCCGGCGGGGAGGTGTACGCCGGCGGCCCCGGCGCCGTGGTGGGATTCGCGCCTGACGGCGCGCTGCGGTGGATCGTGCGCACCGGCGCGGGCACGGTGCATCGCCTGGCCCTGGCCGCGGGACCGACCCTGGTGGCGGACACCGGGGAGGTGCTGCTGGGGCTGGCGCTCGCGGGCGGGCCGCGCGCCCGGCCGGCGCTGGTGACCCCGCCGGTCCTCCGTGCGGCGGGCCCCCCGTCGGTCTGCCGCGGCGCCCTGGACCGCGCCGTGTGCCGCCCGGCGGCCCCGCTGGGGGCGGTGGTGCGCGTGGCGGTCGCGCGCGCGTCCGAGGTGCGGGTGGTCGTGCGGCGGCGGACGGGCGCAGCCGTCGGCGTGGCCGTCGTCGCGCGGCCGGTGCCCGCCGGCGTGAGCTGGATCGGCTTCCCGGGCCGCGTGTACCGGGCGCGGAGCATCCCCCCGCTGGGCGCGGGCGCCTACCGGCTCGAGGTCCAGGCGCTGCGCGGCCGCGCGTGGCGCGTGGTGTCCCGGGGGACCTTCGCGATCCGGCCTCCCGGCGGCCGCGACCCCCGGCGGCCCGTCATGGTGGCCGGGTGAATTTCTTCGACCGGCCGCCGCCCGGCGGCGACGAGCAGGAGGACGACGCCGCGGAGGCGCCACTGCCCTGGGAGGGACCGCCGCAGGGCGTGCTCGGGGGGCTCGTGCCCGTGCAGCGGGTCATCGCCCACGGCCCCGGCGTGCTGATGGCCGTGACCGGGGTGCGCGCCTACCCGGAGGGGCTGGGGTTCCGGCTGGAGGTGGTGCGGGAGGGCGACGGCGACGGCGACGGCGAGGAGCCCTGGCCGTTCCTGGAGGACGACGAGTCGACGGCCCTGGGCGTGGGCGTCGTGCTCACGGACGGGTCGGTCGCGCGCAACCTCGCCGGGCTGCCCGTGGAGGAGGGG
>DATMJR010000396.1:0-14167 GCA_035553775.1 Miltoncostaeaceae bacterium
CCCGCAGAACCTGGAGGCGGAGGAGCTGCTGCTGGCGGCGATCCTGGACTCGCCGGTCTACGTCGCCGAGGCGCTGTCGATCGTGGGCGCCGACGACTTCTACAGCGAGGGCCACCGCCGGATCTTCCTGGCGATCAACGAGCGGTTCATGCAGGGCGAGCCCATCGAGCCGCTGCTCGTGGTGGAGCAGCTGGTCAAGCGCGGCGACCTCGAGGCGGCCGGGGGGCGCGCGGCGGTGCTCGACCTGATGGCGACCCCGTACATCGCGGCGAGCTACCGGGCCTACGCGCAGGTGGTCAAGGACACCGCCACCCAGCGCTCGCTGCTGCAGGCCGCACAGCGCATCGCGGCCCTGGTCGCCGGCGGCCAGGGCGAGACCGGCGCGATGGTGCAGCAGGCCGAGGACCTGGTGTTCGACCTGTCGCAGAAGCGCGTCCGGGGCGACTTCACCAGCTCCAAGGACCTCGTCGCCCGCTCCTTCGAGCGGCTCATCGCGGCCAGCGAACGTGGGTCGGAGGTCACCGGGCTGCCCACCGGGTTCACGGACCTCGACCGGCTCACCGGGGGCCTGCGCCCCTCGAACCTGGTCGTCATCGCCGCGCGCCCGAGCATGGGCAAGACGGCGCTCGCGCTCTCGATCGCCGAGCACGTGGCCCTCCGCGAGGCGCAGAGCGTCGCGCTGTTCAGCCTGGAGATGAGCGGCGAGGAGCTGGTGCAGCGCATGCTCGGCTCCGTCGCCATGGTCGACGTCACCCGCCTGCGCAACGGCCGGCTCGCCGCCGAGGACTGGCCCCGGGTCACCCGGGCGGCCGACCAGCTCGCCAAGGCGAAGCTGTTCATCGACGACTCCGAGGGACTCACGATCGGCGAGATGCGCACCAAGGCGCGGCGCCTCAAGAGCCGGGAGGGCCTCGGGCTGGTGCTCATCGACTACATCCAGCTCATGGAGGGCGGCGCCGGCCGGCGCGACGAGAACCGCGTGCAGGAGCTGTCGACGATCTCCCGTGGACTCAAGATGCTCGCCCGCGACCTGGACGTGCCCATCATCGTGCTCTCGCAGCTCAACCGCTCGCCGGACGCCCGCAACGACAAGCGGCCGATGCTCTCCGACCTGCGCGAGTCGGGCGCCATCGAGCAGGACGCCGACATGGTGCTGATGATCTACCGCGACGAGTACTACAACCCCGACAGCCAGGAGCAGGGCGTGGCCGAGGTCAACCTGGCCAAGCACCGCAACGGCCCCACGGACCGCGTCAAGCTCGCCTTCATGGGCAAGTACGCGAAGTTCGGCAACATCGCCCCCTCCGCCTGATGCCGGCGACCGTGGTGGTGGGCGCCCAGTGGGGCGACGAGGGCAAGGGCAAGGTGGTGGACCTGCTGGCGGAGCGCAGCGACGTCGTCGCGCGCTTCCAGGGCGGCAACAACGCCGGCCACACGATCGTGGCGGGCGACGAGACGTACAAGCTGCACCTGGTCCCGTCGGGGATCCTCTACCCGGGCACGATGTGCGTCATCGGCAACGGCACGGTGGTGGACCCGTTCGCGCTGTGCCAGGAGCTCGAGGGCCTGGAGAGCCGCGGCGTCGCGCTCGACACGCTGCGCCTGAGCGGCAACGCGCACCTGATCATGCCGTACCACATCGCCCTGGACGGGGCGTCCGAGATGCGCCTGGGCCGCTTCTCCATCGGCACCACCCGGCGGGGCATCGGCCCCTGCTACCAGGACAAGGCGGCCCGGGTGGGCATCCGCGCCCAGGACCTGCTGGACCCCAAGATCCTGCGGGCCAAGCTCGACGTGGCCCTGGAGGCCAAGAACGAGATCCTGGAGCGGCTCTACGGCATGCCGCGCATGGACGCCGCCGTCATCTCCGAGCAGCTGGCTCCGGCCGCCGAGCGGCTGCGCCCCTTCATCGCCGACACCGCGCTCCTGGTGGACCGCGCGCTGCGCGAGGGCCGGCGGGTGCTGTTCGAGGGCGCGCAGGGGACCCTGCTGGACATCGACCACGGCACGTATCCCTTCGTGACGTCGTCCAACCCCATCGCCGGCGCCGCCTGCGCGGGGGTCGGCGTCGGGCCCACGCGCATCGACCGCGTCCTCGGGGTCAGCAAGGCGTACACGACGCGCGTCGGCGAGGGGCCCTTCCCCTCCGAGGTCGACGACGGCGACGGCGAGGCGATGCTGCGCCGCGGCAACGAGTTCGGCACCACCACCGGGCGCCAGCGCCGGTGCGGCTGGCTCGACCTCGTGGCGCTGCGCTACGCCTCCCGCCTGTCCGGCTTTACCGAGGTCGCCCTCACCAAGCTCGACGTGCTGTCGGGCTTCGCGCGCGTGCGCCTCTGCGTGGCGTACCGCACCCGCGAGGGCGACGTGATCGAGGACTTCCCCTACCACCAGACGGTGTTCCACGGCTGCACCCCCGTGTACCGGGACATGCCGGGGTGGTCCGAGGACATCGTCGGATGCCAGTCGCTGGACGAGCTGCCGCCGGCCGCCCGCGCCTACGTGGACGCGATCGCGGCGGACCTCGAGGTGCCGATCACGCTCATCGGCACCGGCCAGGGCCGGCACGAGGTGATCGACACGGTGGAGATCTAGGCCGGCGCCCGCCTAGGTGCTGACGAGGCTGAACAGCACGGCCACCCAGATCGCGACCATGACCAGGCCGGCCACCAGGCCGCCCTCGAGGACCACCGCGGCCACGACCGTGGCCAGCACGCCGCAGCCGAGGACGAGCCACAGGGTCCAGCGCGCCTCGGAGACGTCGCGCGAGATGGCGGAGAAGTCGGTGACGGGCGCCTCGCGCGGCACGAGGTCGGCGCGCGGCGTGGTCTCGATGTACACGTCGAGCGCCCGCATGATGTCCTCCGCCTGCCGGTGGGGGTCACCCGCGTCGCGCAGGTCGCCCAGGGCGTCGACGATCACCGCGCGCAGCGCCTCGCGGTCGTTCTGGGGCTGCCGTTGGGCCATCACGGGGGATGGTAGCCGCACGCGGCGCCACGACGGGGCGCGCCCGGCCCTCGGTCCCGCCGCGCGGCGGGACCCCCGGCCCTCCGCGAGTACGCCGTGTGGCAGAGTGCGGCGGTGACGCGGACGGTGCTGGTGATCGGCGCGGGCGGCCGCGAGCATGCCCTGGTGCGCGCCCTCGGGCGCGCCGCCGGCTCCCCCCGCGTGGTGTGCGCGCCCGGCAACGCCGGCATCGCCGCCGACGCGGAGGTGCGCGCGGTCGACGACACCGACGGGCGGGCCGTGGCCGGCCTGGCGGCCGACCTGGGGGCGGCGCTCGTGGTGGTGGGACCGGAGGCGCCGCTGGTGGCGGGCGTCGCGGACGCCGTGCGGGCGGCGGGCATCCCCGTGCTCGGCCCGGGTGCCGCCGCCGCGCGCCTGGAGGGCAGCAAGGCCTTCGCCAAGGAGGTGATGGCGGCCGCCGGCGTGCCGACGGCGCGCGCGGTCACGGTGACCGGCGTCGCGGAGGGCCTGGAGGCGGTCCGCCGCCTCGGGCTCCCCGTCGCGGTGAAGGCCGACGGGCTCGCGGCGGGCAAGGGCGTGGTCGTGGCGCGGTCGCAGGCCGAGGCCCGCGAGGCGCTGGAGGCCTGCCTGGAGCGCGGCGCCTTCGGCGACGCCGGCCGCGTGGTGGTGGTCGAGGAGGGCATGACCGGCGCCGAGGTGTCGCTGCTCGCGATCTGCGACGGCCGGCGCGTCGCGCGGTTCCCGGCGGCGCGCGACTACAAGCCGGTCGGGGACGGCAACACCGGCCCCAACACCGGCGGGATGGGGTCGGTGTCCCCGGTGCCCGACGTGCCGGACGACCTCGCCGACCGCCTCGTGGACGAGGTGCACCGCCCCGTCGTGGCCGAGATGGCCCGGCGCGGCGCGCCCTTCGCGGGAGTGCTGTACGCCGGCGTCATGATGACCCCCGACGGCCCGCGGGTGCTGGAGTTCAACGTGCGCTTCGGCGACCCGGAGACGCAGGCGCTGCTGCCGCGGCTCGACGAGGACGCCGTCGACCTGATGCTCGCGGCCGCCCGCGGCGACCTGGAGGACCGCCCGGTGCGGGTGCGGCCCGGCGCCTCGGTGGCCGTGGTGCTGGCCGCGGCCGGCTACCCGGCCGCGCCCCGCGGCGGCGACGTCATCACCGGCCTGGAGGAGGCGGCGGCGATGGGCGCGGAGGTCTACCACGCGGGCACCGCGCGGGACGCCGAGGGCCGCCTGGTCACCGCCGGCGGGCGGGTGCTCGCGGTGCAGGCGCACGGGGCGGACATCGAGGAGGCCCGGCGCAACGCCTACCGGGCCGCGGACGCCGTCCGCTTCGCGGGCGCCCACCGGCGCTCCGACATCGCCGCCGGGCTGGGCGCGTGATCCCCCGCTACTCGCGGCCCGCGATGTCGGCCGTGTGGGACGAGGAGGCCAAGCTCGGCCGCTGGCTGGAGGTGGAGCTGGCGGTGTGCCGGGCGTGGAACCGGCGCGGCGTCGTGCCCGACGACGACCTGGCCGCCATCGAGACGCGCGCCGGGTTCCTTCTGGAGCGGACGCTCGAGATCGAGCGGACCACCAACCACGACGTCGTCGCCTTCCTCACCGACGTCGCCGAGCGGGTCGGGCCGGCGTCGCGGTGGATCCACTACGGGATGACGTCCTCGGACGTCCTCGACACCGGGCTCGGCCTGGCCATCCGCCGCGCCGGGGACCTGCTGCTCGAGGGGCAGGCCGCGCTCACCGCCGTGCTGCGGGAGATGGCGCTGCGGCACCGCGGCACCGTCGCGGTGGGCCGCACCCACGGCGTTCACGCGGAGCCCACGTCCTTCGGCCTGAAGCTCGCGACCTTCGCCTTCGAGAGCCGGCGCAACGAGGCCCGGCTCGCACGCGCCGTCGACGAGGCGGCGGTCGGCTGCCTGTCGGGCGCCGTCGGCACCTACGCCACGCTGCCGCCGGAGCTGGAGCACGAGGTGCTGACCGAGCTCGGCCTGGGCGTCGAGCCCGCCTCGACCCAGGTCGTCGCGCGCGACCGGCACGCCGACCTGCTGACGGCGATGGCCGTCGCCGCGGCCTCCATCGAGCGCCTCGCCGTGGAGCTGCGCCACCTGCAGCGCACCGAGGTGCGCGAGGCGGAGGAGGCGTTCACGGCCGGCCAGAAGGGGTCGTCGGCGATGCCGCACAAGCGCAACCCGATCACGGCCGAGCGCCTCACGGGCATGGCGCGGCTGGTGCGGGGCTATGCCGTTCCGGCGCTCGAGGACGTGGCGCTGTGGCACGAGCGCGACATCTCGCACTCGTCCGTGGAGCGCGTGATCCTCCCCGACGCCTTCCTCGCGCTCGACTACATGCTGGCCACGGCGCGGCGCCTGCTGGAGGGCCTGGTGGTGCACACCGACCGCCTGGAGGCGGTGCTGTGGTCGTCGGGGGGCCTGGTGTTCTCGCAGCGCGTGCTGCTCGGGCTGGTGGACGCCGGCCTGACCCGCGAGGACGCCTACGCCCTGGTGCAGCGGAACGCCATGCGGGCCTGGGAGACCGGCACGCCGCTGCGGGACCTGCTCGCCGCCGACGCGGACGTCTCGTCGCGTCTCGACGCCGACGCCCTGGACGGCCTGTTCGACCCGGCCTGGTACCTGCGGCACGTCGACGTCGTGATGGAGCGGGTGGAGGCCCTGTGACCGGCGCCCCCGCGCCGGTGCTGGTGGGCAAGGTCCGCGACGTCTACGACGCCGGCGACGGCACCCTGGTCATGGTGGCGAGCGACCGCATCTCGGCCTACGACGTCGTGATGCCCACGCCGATCCCCGATAAGGGGCGCGTCCTGACCGGCCTGTCGCTGCACTGGTTCGCGCGCCTCGGCGACCTGGTGCCCTCCCACCTGGTGGGGGCGCGCGCGGAGGACCTGCCGGAGGGCCTGCGGCGCCCGGAGTGGGCCGGGCGGGCGATGCGCGTGCGCCGGCTGGAGATGTTCCCGGTCGAGTGCGTCGCCCGGGGCTACCTCGCCGGCTCGGGCTGGCGCGAGTACCGCGACACGGGCCGGATCGTGGACCACGCGCTGCCGGCCGGCCTCGGCGAGTCGGCCCGGCTGCCGGAGCCCATTTTCACCCCGGCCACGAAGGCCGTGGGCGGGCACGACGAGAACATCAGCCGGGCGCGCGCGGCGGAGATCGTCGGGGCCGGCACGCTCGAGCGGCTGGAGGCGCTGACGCTGGCGCTGTACCGGCGGGCCCACGACGAGTGCGCGCGGGCGGGCCTGATCCTGGCCGACACCAAGTTCGAGTTCGGGCGCGACCCGGAGGGCCGGATCGTGCTCGGGGACGAGGTGCTGACGCCGGACAGCTCGCGCCTGTGGCCCGCCGACGGGTGGCGTCCCGGCGCGGGCGCGCCATCATTCGACAAGCAGTACGTGCGCGACTGGCTCGACGCGTCCGGGTGGGACCACCGGCCGCCGGGACCCGAACTGCCCGGCGAGGTGGTGCGGGGCACGCGCGCGCGGTACGTCGAGGCCTACGAGCGCATCACCGGCCGCGCGTGGGCGGACTACCTCAGGGAGGCGGGCGTGCGGGAGTCGGACGCGTGACGCGGGTGGTGGTGACCGTGATGCCCAAGGAGGGCGTCCTCGACCCGCAGGGCCAGGCGGTGCGCGGCGCCCTCGGCCGCCTCGGCTTCGGAGACGTGACGGACGTCCGCATCGGCCGCCGCATCGAGCTGCAGCTGACGGGCGACGACCCCGAGGGCCAGGCGCGGCGCATGTGCGACGAGCTGCTGGCGAACGCCCTCATCGAGGACTACTCCGTGGCGGTGGAGGGGTGAGCGTCGCGGTGCTGCGCTTCCCGGGGTCGCTGGACCACGAGTCGGCGGCGCGCGCGGTCACGGCCGCGGGCGGCGAGGCGCGGTACGTGTGGCACGCCGAGGAGGAGCTCCCGGCGGGCACCACGGCGGTGCTGCTGCCGGGCGGTTTCTCCTACGGCGACCACCTGCGGCCGGGCGCGATCGCCAGCCGCGCCCCGGTGATGGACGCCGTGCGCCGGCACGCGGCGGAGGGCGGGCTGGTGCTGGGCATCTGCAACGGCTTCCAGGTGCTGTGCGAGGCGGGCCTCCTCCCCGGCGCGCTGCGGCCGAACGCGACGCTGTCGTTCGTGTGCCGGCAGGTGGAGCTGGACGTGGCCGATCCGGGCACGCCGTTCACCCGCGACCTGCCCGCGCGGCTGTCGGTGCCCGTCAAGAACCACGACGGGGCGTGGTTCGGCGACCCCTCCGACGCGCGCGTCGTGCTGCGCTACGCCGGCGAGAACGTGCTGGGGTCCGTGGACGCGGTGGCGGGCGTCGCCAACCGCGAGGGCAACGTGATGGGGCTGATGCCGCACCCCGAGGAGGCGGTCGACCCGCTGCTCGGCTCGGTCGACGGCCTCGGCATCTTCGCCGCCCTGGCGCGGGCGTGAGCGTCGTCCCCCTCCACCGGCAGCTGGGGCTGACCGACGAGGAGTTCGCCCGCATCCCGGAGCTGATCGGCCGCGCGCCGACGGACCCGGAGCTGGTCATGTTCAGCCTCATGTGGAGCGAGCACTGCTCCTACAAGCACTCCAAGCCGGTGCTGCGCCGGTTCCCCACCACCGGGCCGCACGTGGTGCAGGGCCCGGGCGAGAACGCCGGCGCCGTGGACGTGGGCGACGGGTGGGTCGTCGCGCTGAAGATCGAGAGCCACAACCACCCGTCGGCCGTGGAGCCCTTCGAGGGCGCCGCGACCGGGGTGGGCGGGATCGTGCGCGACATCCTGGCGCTGGGCGCGCGCCCGATCGCGCTGCTCGACAGCCTGCGGTTCGGGCCGCTCACCAGCGCCCGCAGCCGCCACCTGTTCACGCGCGCGGTCGCCGGCATCGGCGGCTACGGCAACTGCATCGGCGTGCCCACCGTGGGCGGCGAGGTGATGTTCGACGACCGGTACGAGGACTCGTGCCTGGTCAACGCGATGTGCGTCGGCGTGGTCCGCCCGGGCCGCATGCTGCGCTCGGCGGCCCGCGCGCCCGGCGACCACCTGGTGCTGATCGGCAACCGCACGGGCCGCGACGGCATCGGCGGCGCCAGCATCCTGGCGTCGGCCGAGCTGGGGGAGGACGACGCGGCCAAGCGCCCCTCGGTGCAGGTGGGGGACCCGTTCACCGAGCGCAAGCTCATCGACTGCTGCCTGGAGCTGGCCGAGTCGGGCCTCCTGGAGGCCCTGCAGGACCTGGGGGCGGCGGGCCTGACCAGCGCGGCCAGCGAGATGGCCGCCAAGGGCGGCGTCGGCCTGGACATCGACCTCGACCGCGTCCCCCTGCGCGAGGAGGGCATGCCGGCCGCGGAGATCCTGGTCTCCGAGAGCCAGGAGCGGATGCTGGCCGAGGTGCACCCGAACCGGCTGGACGCCGTGCTCGCCGTGTGCGCCCGGTGGGAGCTGCTGGCGACCCCCATCGGCACCGTCACCGAGGGCGGCCGCCTGGTGGCCCGGATGGACGGCGAGGTCGTGGTGGACGTGCCGGCCTCGGCGCTCACCGACGACGCGCCGGTCTACGGGGTCCCGGTCGCGCCCGCCCACACCCCGGCCCCGCTGCGGCTGGACGACGTGCCCCCGCCCGAGGACCTCGCGGCGGCCTGGCGCGATCTGCTCGCCCGGCCGACGCTGGCGAGCAAGCGCTGGGTGTGGGAGCGCTACGACCACCTGGTGGGCGCCAACACGGTGGGACGGCCGGGGGGCGACGCCGCGCTCGTGCGGCTCCCGGGGAGCCGCCGCGCCATCGCCCTCACCACCGACTGCGCCGAGCGCCACTGCGAGCTCGACCCGCGCCACGGCGGGCGCGCGACCGTGCTGGAGGCCGCGCGCAACCTCGCGTGCACGGGCGCGCGACCGCTCGCCGCCACCGACTGCCTCAACTTCGCCAACCCCGAGAAGGGCGCCACCGGCTGGCGGCTCACCGAGGTCGTCGAGGGGATGTCGGAGGCCCTGGAGGCGCTCGGCGTGCCGGTCGTCAGCGGCAACGTGTCCCTCTACAATGAGAGTCCGGTGCGGGCCATCCTGCCGACGCCGGTGGTGGGCATGCTCGGCGTCGTCGACGACGCCGCCCAGGGTGTCGGGATCGGCTTCGACCGCGAGGGGGACCGGGTGCTGATGGCGGGCTGGGCGGCACCGCGCCTCGACGGCAGCGAGTACCTCGGCCGCGCCGAGGGGCTGCCACCCGCTCCGGACGTCGCCGCCGAGGTCGCGCTCGTCGACTTCCTGGTGGAGGCGGCCCGGCACGGGCTGGTGCGCTCCGCCCACGACCTGTCCGGGGGCGGCCTGGCCGTCGGTCTCGCGGAGTCCGCCCTGGCGGGCGGCGTCGGCTGCCGGATCGCGGCCCCGCGCGGGCGCCGCGCGGACGAGGACCTGTTCGGCGAGGCGGGCGGGCGCGTGCTCGTCACCTGCCGCCCCGCGGACCTGCCGGCGCTGGAGGCGCTCGCCGGCCGGGTGCCGCTGACGGACCTCGGCGAGGTGGGCGGCGACGCCCTCGTCGTCGAGACGGCGGAGGCCCACGTCACACTGGGACTCGGCGAGGCGCGCAGGGCGTACGAGGACGCGATCCCGGGGGCACTGGCATGACGTGGCACGCGCACCAGGACGACTCCCCGCGGGAGGAGTGCGGCGTCGTCGGGGTCGTCGCCCCGGGGCGGGAGGTCTCGCGCCTCGCCTACTTCGCGCTGCACGCGCTGCAGCACCGCGGCCAGGAGAGCGCCGGCATCGCGGTGAGCGACGAGGGGCACGTCACCGTGCAGCGCGACCTGGGGCTCGTGAGCACGGTCTTCGACGAGCCCGCCCTGCGCAGCCTGACCGGCGGGGCCGCCATCGGCCACGTCCGCTACTCCACCACCGGCAGCAACCGGTGGGAGAACGCGCAGCCGGTCACGCGCAACCGCGGGGGCGGGCTCATCGCCCTGGGCCACAACGGCAACCTCACGAACTCCGACGAGCTGCGCGCGCTGCTGCGGGACGACCCCGATCCGCTGCTGGCCACCACCGACTCGGAGCTGATGGCGGCGGTGCTCGCCCGCAAGGAGGGGAGCCTGCTGGACGCGGCGTGCCGGGTGATGCCCCATCTGGTGGGCGCCTTCTCGGTCGTGGTCCTGAGCGGCGACGAGCTGGTCGCGTTCCGGGACGCCCACGGGGTCCGGCCGCTCGTGCTGGGACGGCTCGAGGGCGGCTGGTGCGTCGCCTCCGAGACCTGCGCCCTCGATCAGATCGGCGGCGACTACGTGCGCGACGTGCGGCCGGGCGAGGTCGTGCGACTCACGGTCGAGGGGGTGCAGAGCCGGCAGGCGCTGCCGCCCGCGGCGCCGCGGCTGTGCGTGTTCGAGAACATCTACTTCGCCCGGCCCGACAGCCAGCTCGACGGCCGGTCGGTGTGGGAGCAGCGCGAGGCGATGGGCGAGCGGCTGGCCCTGGAGGCGCCGGCCGAGGCCGACCTGGTGGTGGGGTTGCCCGACAGCGGCACGCCCGCGGCGATCGGGTACGCCCGCGCCTCCGGCATCCCCTACGCCGAGGCGGTGGTCCGCAACCGCTACGTCGGGCGCAGCTTCATCCAGCCCGACCAGGAGCTGCGCCGCCAGGGCGTGCGGCTCAAGTTCAACCCGCTGCGCAGCGTCATCGAGGGCCGCCGCCTGGTGGTCGTCGACGACTCGATCGTGCGCGGCACCACCACCCAGCAGGTGGTGCAGATGCTCCGCGAGGCGGGCGCGGCCGAGGTGCACATGCGCATCTCCAGCCCGCCGGTGGCCTGGCCCTGCTTCTACGGCATCGACATGCCCGACCGCGAGGAGCTGGTCGCCGCCCACCGCACGGTGGAGGAGATCGCCGCCTCCACGGGCACCACGTCCCTCGCGTACCTGTCGCTCGAGGGCCTGCAGGCCGCGATCGGCGGAGGGGCGGGCGGCTTCTGCCGCGCGTGCTTCACCGGCGAGTACCCGATCCCGGTGCCCGGGCGGCCCGCGAAGCTGCGGCTGGAGCGCGAGACGGTCCGCGCGTAGGGATGGAGGGGCCGCTCTCCTACCGGGACGCGGGCGTCGACCTGGACGCCGCACGGCGGCACACCGACAACATCGCCCCGCTCGTCCACGGCGGCGTCGCCGCCTTCGCCGGGGCGCTGCCCCTGCCGCCCATGCGGGACCCGCTGCTGGTCGCCTGCACCGACGGCGTCGGCACCAAGCTGCTGCTGGCCCGCGACCTGGGGCGCCTGGACGGCCTCGGCCAGGACCTGGTCGCCATGTCGGTCAACGACCTGGTGTGCTCCGGCGCCCGCCCGCTGGGCTTCCTCGACTACCTCGCCGTCGGCCGGCTCGACCCGGACGAGGCCGGGGTGCTGGTCGCGTCCGTCGCACGGGCGTGCGCCGAGGCCGGCTGCGCGCTGCTGGGCGGCGAGACCGCGGAGATGCCGGGGCTCTACGCGCCGGGGCACTTCGACCTGGCGGGCTTCGCCGTCGGCGTCGTGGAGCGGGAGGAGATGCTCGGGCCGCACCGGGTGCGGGCGGGCGACCTCGTGGTGGGGATCCCCTCCTCCGGCATCCACTCCAACGGCTACTCCCTGGTGCGGGCGCTGGTCGCCGACGGGCTGGTGGCGCCCGACCCGGACCTGCTGCTCGCACCCACGCGGCTGTACGCCGCGCCCCTGCGCGCGCTTTCGGAGGCGGGCGTGCCGCTGGCCGCTGCGGCGCACATCACGGGCGGCGGGCTGCCCGAGAACCTGCCCCGCGTGGTGCCGGACGGCCTGCGGGCCGTGCTCGACACCCGCACGTGGACGCCGCCCCCGGCGATCCAGGCGGTGCTCGGCACGGGGCGCGTCGACCCCGCCACGGCGTGGAGCACCTTCAACATGGGCATCGGGATGTGCCTGATCGCGGCCGAGGCCCACCTGCCCGCGCTGGTGGCGCAGGTGCCCGACGCCCTGGTCGTCGGCTGGATCGAGGCCGGCGAGGCCGGGGTGCGCTTCGTTGGCTGACGCCTACCGCGTCACCGTGCTGGTCTCGGGCGCCGGGACCACGCTCCAGAGCCTGGTCGACGGCGTGCACGATCCGGGAGGGGCGGTCGCGATCGTGCGCGTGGTGGCCTCGTCGGACGCCGCGCCGGCCCTGGACCGGGCCCGCCGGGCGGGGATCGCCACGGCCGTGGTCCGGCGCGAGGACCACCCCTCGCGGGAGGAGCGCGACGCCGCGCTCGCGGAGGTGGTCGCCGCCGACCGGCCCGACCTCGTGGTGCTCGCGGGCTGGATGAGCATCCTCACCGGCCGGTTCCTGGATCGCTTCCCCGACCGCGTGATCAACCTGCACCCCTCCCTGCTGCCCGCGTTCCCCGGCATGCACGCCATCGAGGAGGCGCTCGCGTGGGGCGTGCGCTGGACGGGCGTCACCGTCCACTACGCCGAGGAGCAGGTGGACGCGGGTCCTCCCATCCTGCAGGAGCCCGTGCCCGTCGGGTACGGTGACACGGCGGAGACGCTCAGGGAGCGCATCCGGGAGGTCGAGCACCGGCTGGTCCCGGAGGCCGTGCGCCTCTTCGCGGCCGGGCGGGTGCGCCGCGACCCCGGGTCTGCGCGACGCGTGGAGATCCGGGAGGAGGGGACGGCGTGAGGGTGCGGCGTGCGCTGGTGTCGGTGTCCGACAAGACCGGGCTGGAGGACCTCGCCCGGGGGCTCGCCGAACTCGGCGTCGAGATCCTGTCGACGGGCGGCACCGCCGCGGCCCTGGAGGCCGCCGGGGTCCCGGTCACGCCGGTCGACCGGGTCACCGGGCTGCCCGAGATGCTCGGCGGCCGCGTCAAGACGCTGCACCCGGCCATCCACGGGGGCATCCTCGCCCGGGAGGACCTGGCCGAGGACCGCGCCGATCTGGAGGCCCATGGCATCGGCCCGATCGACCTGGTGGTGGTCAACCTGTACCCCTTCGAGCAGACCCTCGCGCAGCGCGGCGCCACGCGGCAGGAGCTGATCGAGAAGATCGACGTGGGCGGGCCCACGATGGTGCGCGCGGCGGCCAAGAACCACGCCCGGGTGGGCATCGTGACCGACCCGGGCCAGTACCCGGCCGTGCTCGATGAGCTGCGCGCCGAGGGCGCCCTGTCCGACGGCACCCGCCGCGGCCTCGCCCGGGCCGCCTTCGCCCTCACCGCCGCCTACGACGCGGCGATCGCGGGGTGGATGGGCGAGGAGGAGGGCGAGTTCCCCGAGCGCCTGCTGTTCGGGTTCGACCACGCGCTGACGCTCTCGTACGGCGAGAACCCGCACCAGCGGGCCGCCTACTACACCGAGCGCGGGGCGCGGACCCATCTGCTCGCGCGGGTCGACAAGGTCCACGGCAAGGACCTGTCGTTCAACAACCTCCTCGACCTGGACGCGGCCCGGAACCTGCTCGCCGAGTTCGAGCTGCCCGCGTGCGTGATCGTGAAGCACAACAACCCCTGCGGGGTGGCCGTCGCCTCCGACGTGGAGACGGCCTACGTCCGGGCCCGGGACGGCGACCCGGTGTCGGCCTACGGCGGCGTGATCGTGGTCAACCGGCCCGTCGGCGCGGCGCTCGGCGAGCTGCTGGCGTCCACCTTCGTGGAGGTCCTGCTGGCGCCCTCCTACGAGGACGCCGCGATGGCCGCCCTCACGCGCAAGCCCAACACCCGCATCCTGGTCAACCGCGAGCGCCGGCGGCAGAACCCGGGCGAGCGCGACCTGCGGCGCGTCACCGGAGGCATGCTCGTGCAGGACCGCGACCTCGAGAGCGAGGAGCGGGGCGGGATGCGCGTGGTCACCGCCCGCCAGCCCAGCGACCGCGAGTGGGGTGACCTGCAGTTCGCCTGGCGGGTGGCGAAGCACGTCAAGAGCAATGCGATCGTGCTGGCCCGCGATCTCGCCACGGTCGGCATCGGCGCCGGTCAGATGAGCCGGGTCGACTCGGTGCGCCTCTCGATCGAGAAGGCGCAGGTGCCGGTCGCGGGGGCGGTGCTCGCCAGCGACGCCTTCTTCCCGTTCGCCGACGGCCCCCAGGCCGCCTTCGACGCGGGGGTCACCGCCCTGGTCCAGCCCGGCGGGTCGATCCGCGACGACGAGGTCGTTGCGGCGTGCGACGCCGCCGGCGTCAGCATGATCCTCACCGGCCGCCGCCACTTCCGGCACTGACCGTCCCACCCCCGCCCGTGGGCGGGGGTGGG
>DATMJR010000397.1:0-14432 GCA_035553775.1 Miltoncostaeaceae bacterium
GGTCGCCCTGGTCACCTCGGGCGGCGGGACCCCCGCCGCCCGAGGTGACCAGGGCGACCGCCGCCCCGCCGGCCAGGACGAGGACCGCGGCGAGGGCGACCCGGAGCGGGCGGCGCCCACGGCGCGGCGGCGGCGCGCCCCCCGTCACGGGGTCACGCGGCGGGGGCGGGCGGCGCGACCGGCCGCACGGCCAGCTCCCGCAGCTGGGCCGCGTCCACCGGCGCCGGCGCGCCGGTGAGCGGGTCGGCGCCCGTTGCGGTCTTGGGGAAGGCGATGACGTCGCGGATGGACCGCTCGCCGGCGATCAGCATCACCATGCGGTCGAGTCCGAGCGCGATGCCGCCGTGGGGCGGCGCGCCGAGCTCGAGCGCGCGCAGCAGGAAGCCGAACCGCGCCCGCGCCTCCTGCTCGTCGATCCCGATCACGGCGAACGCCCGGCGCTGCACCTCGGGGTCGCTGATCCGGATGCTCCCGCCGCCGAGCTCCAGGCCGTTCATCACGACGTCGTAGGCCTGCGCCAGCACGCCCCCCGGCTCCGCCTCCATGGCCCCGACGTCCTCCGGGCGCGGCGCGGTGAAGGGGTGGTGCAGCGAGTCCCAGCGGCCCTCGCCCTCGTTCCACTCCACCAGCGGGAAGTCGACCACCCACAGCGGGGCCCAGGCGCCCTCGGGGACGAGGCCGAACCGCTCCGCCCAGCGCACGCGCAGGGTCCCGAGCACCGACTGGACCACGGGCTCCCGGTCGGCCACCAGCGCGACGAGGTCGCCCGGTCCGGCCCCGAGGGCGGCGGCGAGGCCGCCGAGGAACTCGGCCTTGACCGAGGCGCGCAGCGCCCCCTCCTCCCCGGGCACCGCCCACACCAGCCCGCGGGCGCCCAGCTCCTGCGCCTCGGTCACGAGGCCGTCGAGGTCCTTGCGCGACAGCCCGGCGCCCGCGCCGGGCACGACCAGGCCCCGCACGACGCCGCCCCCCTTCACGACCGAGGCGAACACCCCGAGCCCCGACGCCGCGGCGGCGGCGGTCCAGTCCTGGATCTCCACCCCGAACCGCAGGTCCGGGCGGTCGATGCCGTAGCGCCGGATCGCCTCGGCGTACGCCATGCGCGGGAAGGGCGCCTCGAGCGCGATGCCGCCGGCGGCGAAGGCGGCCACCACCAGCTCCTCGACCAGCGCCTGGATCTCGGCCGGCGTGACGAAGCTGGCCTCGATGTCGATCTGCGTGAACTCGGGCTGCCGGTCCGCCCGGAGATCCTCGTCCCGGAAGCACCGGACGACCTGGTAGTAGCGCTCCAGCCCGCCCACCATCAGCAACTGCTTGAACAGCTGCGGACTCTGGGGGAGCGCGTACCAGCTGCCGCGCTGCAGGCGGCTGGGCACGAGGAAGTCGCGCGCGCCCTCCGGCGTCGAGCGCGTCAGCATCGGCGTCTCGACATCGAGGAAGCCCTCGCCGTCGAGGACGTCCCGGACGGCCCGCGTGACGGCGCCGCGCAGCTCGAGCGCACGGCGGCGCCGCTCCCGCCGCAGGTCGAGGTACCGGTAGGTGAGCCGCAGCTCCTCGCCCGCCTCGGTGCCCTCGTCCTCCACCGAGAACGGCAGGGGGGCGGCGTGCGTGAGCACCTCCAGCCGGTCCACGCGCAGCTCCACCTCCCCCGTGGCGAGCCGCGGGTTGACCGTGGCCGGGTCGCGCGGGGACAGCTTGCCCTCGGCCGAGATCACGTCCTCGGGCGACAGCCGGTGCGCGGTGGCGAGGGCATCCCCCGCGTCCGGGTGGAACACCAGCTGCAGGATGCCGCTGCGGTCGCGCAGGTCCACGAACACGACGCCGCCGTGGTCGCGGCGGCGGTGGACCCAGCCGGCCACGCGGACCCGCTCACCCCGTGCCGCGGCGGCGCCGGCGGCCGTGTGGGTGCGGTACCGGGGCGCGCCGATCACGCGGGCACCGCCGTCGCGCGGAGGGACTCCTCCAGGGACGCGAGCGGCACCCGGCGCTGCTCCCCGGTCGCCATGTCCCGCAGCGTCGCGAGGCCCTCGGCCCGCTCCCGCTCCCCGAGGATGACCACGGTGCGGGCGCCCAGCGAGGACGCGTGGCGCATCATCCCCTTCATGCTGCGGCCCTGGTGGTCGGCGTCGCACTGGACGCCGTGCGCCCGGAGCCGTGTCATCACGGGGAAGACCTCCACTCTCGCGTCGGTGCCGATGGCGGCGAAGTACACGTCCAGGCCGGGGGCGGCGGGGGCCCGCCCGGCCTCCTGGAGCGCGATCACGATGCGCTCGATCCCCGTCCCGAAGCCGATGCCCGGCGTGGGCGGACCCCCGAGCGACGCGACCAGGCCGTCGTAGCGCCCGCCGCCGCCGATGCCGCTCTGGGCGCCCAGGCGGTCGCAGGTGAACTCGAACACGGTGCGCGTGTAGTAGTCGAGGCCGCGCACCAGGGACGGGTCCTCCTCCCAGGGCACGCCGGCGGACGACAGCGCCGCCCGCACGGCCGCGTGGTGCTCCTGGGCGGCGGGCGTGAGGTGGTCGAGGATCCGGGGCGCCTCGGCCATCACGGCCCGCACCGCCGCGTCCTTCGCGTCGAACAGGCGCATCGGGTTGTCGGCCATCCGCGCGCGCGCCTCCTCGGGCAGGTCGCCCCGGTGCCGCTCCAGGTGCGCCAGCAGCGCCGCGCGGTACGCGGGCCGCCCCTCCGCGTCGCCCAGGCTGGAGATCCGCAGGCGCACGCCGGGGACGCCGAGCGTCGCGTAGAGCCCGTGCAGCAGGGCGACGACCTCGGCATCCAGCAGCGGGTCGTCCGAGCCGAGGGCCTCGGCGCCGATCTGGGTGTGCTCCCGCTGGCGGCCCGACTGCGGGGCCTCGTAGCGGAACATCGGCGCCGTGTACCAGAGCTTCACGGGCAGGGGCAGCTTGTGCATGCCGTGCTCGACGAAGGCGCGCACCACGGGGGCGGTGCCCTCGGGCCGCAGCGTCAGCGAGCGGCCGCCCAGGTCGGTGAAGGTGTACATCTCCTTGCGCACGATGTCCGTGCTCTCCCCCACGCCCCGCACGAACACCTCCGTGTGCTCGAAGGTGGGCGTGGAGATGCGTCCGTAGCCGTGCGCGTCGAAGGCGGCGGTGGCCGCCCGCAGGATCGCCTCGCGCAGGCGCCACTCGTCGGGCAGCACGTCGCGCGTGCCGCGGGGAGCCTCGGGCCGGGTGGTCACGGGCCCTCGGCGTCGGGCGCGCGGCGCGGCGCGGCGCCGCCGCCGCGGGCCTGCTGCCAGCGGCGCAGCTGCATGCGGTACCGGACCCGGTCGAGCAGCAGGCCCAGCGGGATCATCAGCAGGAAGCCCAGGCCGGAGATGAGCGCCGCCCCGCCCGGGTCGGTGCGCAGGGCGAGCACGAGGAACAGGTAGTAGACGGCGGCGATGAGCGCCGCGCGGATCAGGACCCCGCGGAACGACGACGGGACCGGCTCCCCCGCCTGGCGCCGGGGGGCGCGGGCGGCCTTGGCGGGCGCGCCGCCCGTGGCGACCCGGTCGCGCTTGGGGCTGCGTGACGGAGGCGGCCCGGCGGGCCGCCGCTTCCTGCGCTTCGCGATCGCGGGCCTCCTATCGGTACGGCGGGTGATCGGGCCGTGCACGGGCGCGCGGCGGGCGCAGCGCGGGGACCCGGGCCTCCAGCACCTGGGCGGGCGTGAGCCGGCGCAGGCCGAGGGCGGCGGGGCTGACGCCCCGCAGGGCCTCGCCCGGGATCATGCCCACGAGCTCGCTGTCGCCGACGGCCACCCCCAGGCGGTCGGCCTCGCGGCGGACCGCGGCGACCGCGCGGGCCGGCGGCGTGACCCGGTGGTCCTCGAGGTTCATCGACACCTGCGCCACCCCCCGCGCGGGCAGGTACAGCCCCAGCGCACGCAGGCCCGGGAGCCCGCCGCCGGCCTCGCGCACCCGGTCGGCGATCGCGCGCGCATCGGCGAGGGTGCCGTCGGCGAGCTCGACGTTCCAGGCGATCAGGGGCGGGCGGACACCCACGAGGACCGCCCCGGCCGTCGGGTGCAGCCGGGCCGGGCCGGCGTCGGGCACGAGGCGCTCGCCCTCGATGGCGTCGGCGAGGCCGTCCAGGCCGCCGCGCCGGAAGTGGAAGGGGCGGTTGCGGGTGGGGTCGGCCACCAGGGTGCCGTAGAGGAACACGGGCAGGTTGAGCTCGAAGCCCAGGCGGTCCGCGAGCCCGAGGGCGACCTCCTCGGCCAGGGGCTGGTCCTCGGGGCGCACCGCGACGATCGGGCACACGTCGAGCGCCCCCACCCGCGGGTGCACTCCGCGGTGGCGCCGCAGGTCGATGTGGTCGACGCAGGCCGCCGCCAGGTTCACCAGCGCGTCCTGCACCGCCATGGGGTGACCGACCAGCGTGAACACCGTGCGGTCGTGGTCGGCGTCGGAGTGCCGCCCCACCACCCGCACCCCGGGGAGGGCGCACGCCTCCTGGAGGGCGTCGACGACCCAGCCGTCGCGCCCCTCGCTGACGTTGGGGACGGCGAGCACCGTCGGCCGCGGCAGCGGGACGTCCATCCCGCCGTCGTCGGGTCCGGCTTGTGAGGGCCTGTCGGGAAGGGTACGGTTCACCGGTGAATCACTTGTGACGACCCTTCTCCGCCTCCTCGGATTCCTGCGCCCCTATCGGGTCGCCGTCCTCGTCACCGCCCTGGCGGCCGCGGGTCTGATGGCCTGCACCCTCACCTTGCCATACCTCACGGGCCGGGTGATCGACGACGTCCTCGCGGAGGGCCGCCGCGACGCCCTGACGCCGCTGCTCTCGGCGGTCGTGCTGGTGGTGCTGGTGCGCTTCGTGCTGGGCGTGGTGCGCCGCGTGCTGGCCGGCCGGGTGAGCCTTGCCGTGGAGTACGACATGCGCGACGTGGTGTTCGGCCACGCGCAGCGGCTCTCGTTCGCGTTCTTCGACCGCATGCCGGTGGGCCAGCTGATGTCGCGGGCCACCAGCGACCTGCAGACCGTGCGCTTCTTCCTGGGCTACGGGCTCGTGTTCCTGTTCATGAACGCCTTCACGCTGGTGCTCGCGACGACGATCCTGCTCGTGATCGACGCGCGGCTCGCGCTGGTCTCCCTGCTGGTGGGACCGGCGCTGATCGCGGTGGCCGTCCGCTACAGCCGGCGCACCGCGCCCGTGCGCGTGGACGTGCAGCAGAAGCTGGGCGAGGTGACGCAGGCGGCCGAGGAGAGCATCGTCGGCGTGCGGGTGGTCAAGGCGTTCGGCCGCGAGCGGGAGCGGACCGACCGCTTCGGCGCGACCGCGCGCCGGGCGTTCGACCGGTCCATGGACGCCACCCGCCTGGAGTCCTTCTACCAGCCGGCGATGGGCTTCCTGCCGGTGGTCGGGCTGGCCGTGGTGCTGCTGTACGGCGGCAGCCTGGTGATCGACGGCGACCTCACCCTGGGCCAGTTCGTGCAGTTCTACCTGTACCTGACCCTGCTGATGGGCCCGTTCCGCATGCTGGGCAACCTCGTGGGGCAGGCCCAGCGCGCGGTGGCCGGCGGGCAGCGCATCTTCGAGATCACCGATGCCGTGCCCGACGTGCAGGAGGCGCCCGGAGCCACGCCCCTGCCCGACGGCGGCGGCGCCATCCGCTTCGAGGGCGTGCGCTTCGCCTACGCCGAGGGCCGGCCGGTGCTGGACGGGGTCGACCTCGACATCGCGGCGGGGACCACGGTGGCGCTGATCGGGCCGACGGGATCGGGCAAGACCACCCTCACCGAGCTGATCCCGCGCTACTACGACCCCGCCGAGGGCCGGGTGCTGGTGGACGGTGCCGACGTCCGCACGGTGCGGCTCCAGGACCTGCGGCGCGCCATCGGGGTGGTCTCGCAGGAGCCGTTCCTGTTCTCGGCGAGCGTGCGGGACAACATCGCCTACGGCCGGCCGGACGCCTCCGACGAGGAGGTCCGGGCCGCCGCGCGGCGGGCGCGCGCCGACGCCTTCATCGAGGCGCTGCCCCAGGGGTACGACACCCTCATCGGGGAGCGCGGCCTGATGCTGTCGGGCGGCCAGCGGCAGCGGCTGGCGATCGCCCGCGCGGTGATCACCGACCCGCGCATCCTGGTCCTGGACGAGGCCACGGCGTCGGTCGACGCCTCGACCGAGCGCGAGATCCAGGACGCGCTGCGCGACGTGATGCGCGGGCGCACCACGCTCATCATCGCCCACCGCCTCTCCACGATCCGCCTCGCCGACGAGCTGGTCGTCCTCGACGGCGGCCGCGTGGTCGCCCGCGGCCGGCACGAGGAGCTGTACGCCGAGAGCGCGCTCTACCGCGAGATCCACGACGGCGGGCTGGCCCGGCCCGACCTGGTGCTGTGATCCGGGCGCGCGGAGGTCCCAGCGGCATGCTCGCGCCGCGGCCGGAGGACGAGACCCCCGAGCGCGGCGACGCCCCCGCGCCGCGCCGCAAGCTGCGCGCCCTCCTGCCCTACTTCCGCCCCTACTGGTGGCAGGCGCTGCTGACCCTGGCCTTGATGCTGGTGGTCACGGCCACCGGCCTCGCCGGGCCGGCGCTCGCCCAGATCGCGATCGACGACGGCATCCAGGCAGGCGATCGCACCGTGCTGGTGGAGGCCGTGGTCGCCTTCGTGGGCGCCGGCCTGCTGGGGTGGCTCGCCGGCTACTGGCAGAGCTACCTCTCGAACTGGCTGGGCCAGCGCGTGCTGCTCGACCTGCGCAGGCGCCTGTTCCGCCACGTGATGGACCTGGAGCTCGGCTACCACGAGCGGGTGCCGACGGGCCGCACGGTCAGCCGCATGACCAGCGACATCGAGGCCCTGAACCAGCTGGTGACCGACGGCTTCACATCGCTGGTGGTGAACGGCCTCACGTTCGCCGGCGTGGTGGTGATCCTGTTCCTCTACGACTGGCAGCTGGCGCTGCTGGCGTTCGCGGTGTTCCCGCTGCTGGCCGTCTCGACGGCCGCCTTCCGGGTCAACTCGGCCCGCGCCTACCGCCGCACCCGCGAGCGCGTGGCGGAGGTGCTGGCCGTGCTGCAGGAGACGCTCGCCGGGATGCGGGTGGTGCAGGGCTACGGCCGCCAGGACTCCGCCCGCCGCGCCTTCCGCGACGCCAACGACGAGTACCGCGAGGCCAACATGGCCACGGTGCGGCTGTCGGGGCTCTACTTCCCCGGCATCGAGCTGCTGGCGGGCGCCGGGACTCTGCTGATCCTGTGGTTCGGCGCCCGGCGCGTGCTCGACGGCGACCTCACGGTGGGCGTGATGGTCGCCTTCATCGGCTACCTGTCGAGTTTCTTCGACCCGATCCAGCAGCTCTCCCAGCTGTACAACACGTTCCAGTCGGCGATGGCGGCCCTCGAGAAGATCCTCGGCGTCATGGCCACCCGGCCGCGCCTGGGGGACGCCGACGACGCGCACGCCCTGCCGCCCATCGCCGGCCGCGTCGACCTGGACGACGTGTGGTTCGGGTACCGGCCGGACACGCCGGTGATCCACGGCGTGGACCTGCACATCGCCGCGGGTGAGACCGTGGCGCTGGTGGGCGCCACCGGGGCCGGCAAGTCGACGCTCGCCAAGCTGATGGCGCGCTTCTACGACCCCACGGGCGGCGCGGTGCGCATCGACGGGCACGACCTGCGCCAGGTGACGCGGGACTCGCTGCGGTCGCAGCTGGCCGTGGTGCCGCAGGAGGGCCACCTGTTCGCGGGGACCCTGCGCGACAACCTGCTGTTCGGCCGGCCGGGCGCCTCCGACGACGCGCTGCGCGGCGCCCTGGAGGCGGTCGGCGGCGGGCCGATGCTGGAGGGCCTCCCGCAGGGCCTGGACACCGAGATCACCGAGCGCTGCGCCGGGCTCTCGGCCGGGCAGCGGCAGCTGGTGTCGTTCGCGCGGGCCCTCGTCGCCGACCCCCGCCTGCTGATCCTGGACGAGGCCACCTCGTCGGTGGACGTGCGCACCGAGCAGCGCATCGAGCAGGCCATGCGAGCGCTGCTGCCCGGCCGGACCGCCATCCTGATCGCCCACCGCCTGTCCACCATCCGGAACGCGGACCGGATCGTGGTGATGGACGGCGGACGCATCCTGGAGCAGGGCACCCACGAGGAGCTGCTCGACGCCGGCGGGCGCTACGCGCGGCTGTACGGCGACTGGGAGCAGGTGGCCGCGTAGCTCCAGCCGGGGCGGCCCCGCGCCGATGGACGACCGGGTCCGGGAGGGCGGCCGCCGCGCCGGAGAGCGTGTGCTACCGTCGCGGGGCCCGACGGTGCGGTGGGGGATCGTCTAGCGGTAGGACGCCGGGTTCTGGCCCCGGTAGCGGGGGTTCGAATCCTCCTCCCCCAGCTCGTTTCGGGTATAAAAGGCCGTAGTCCGTGGCGCATTCGTCTAGGGGCCTAGGACGCCGCCCTCTCACGGCGGTAACGCGGGTTCGAATCCCGCATGCGCTACCTCCCCTTTCATGGCCTGAGAACCGCTTGCCCACGCGGTTCTTCGAACCGCCGACTGAACGTCACCGCGCGCCACCGGACGTCGCGGAGCGACTCTTGGACACGCGGATGTGTCCAAGAACGGTCCACGAACGCAGCCGGTCACCCGACGCGCGTAGGGCCCTGAGCGGCGACCAGCGCCTCGAGCCGGTGCCCGGCCGACAGCACCTCGGATCGGTAGGCGTGGCCGTACCGCGCCATCACCAGCTGCGGCGATGAGTGGCCCAGCAGCTGTGCCACGGCGTGGACGGTCAGACCCGCGGCGAGCAGCGCACTTGCATAGGCATGACGTAGGTCGTGGAGCTTGGGCGGCGGCTCGGCCAGGCCGGCGTCGCGAACGGCACGCCGAAACGCTCGCGTCGGCGGCCCGTTGGGTACAAGCGGAGTCCCGTCCTCGGTGAACACGAGGTCCCCATCCATGGAGTGTCTACTGCGGAGTCGGTGAACGCGGAGCCGTGCGACGAGTTCAGGTCCGATCGGGACTTCTCGCCGGCTCGAGCGGGTCTTGGGCGAGACGAACGGGAAGACGCCGCCCGCTCGCACGCGATCGACCGAGCGAACCACGCGGACGCGTCCGGCCTGCAGGTCCACGCCGTCTGCGCCCCATGCCAGGCCGAGAGCCTCGCCGAGGCGAAGGCCAGTGAACGCGAGAAGCGCCAGCAGCGGGCCCGCGAGCGAGCGGCCAAGCCGGACATCCTCCGCCTCCGCCGCCGCGACGATCGCGCTGATCTCCCCCGGCTCGAGTACACGCGCGGGGCGGCCGGGCTCGGCGTCCGAGGGGGCGCGGACGCCGCGGCAGGGGTCGCCGTCTATGAAGCCGTCGCGGTCGGCGAGGCGCATCAGCACCCGCAGAGCCACGAGAGCTTTACGCGCGTGCTCCGGCGACTTCGCAGCAGCGATCTCGTCCACCAGGCGCTGCAGGTCACCGCGCCGGAGCTCGTTGACCAGGGTCTCGCCGATCCGCGGCACCACGTCCAGCCGCAGTGTCGCCTCGTACTTTCGGATCACCGATGGCTTGTACACGCCACCCGTCCGGGTGCGGACCGTCCCGGCAACCATCCCTCGGCAGAGCTGCACAGCGACATCGGTCACCGAGACGACGGCCGGCGCGGCGCGGGCCCCTCGGGTTACGGCCGACCCCTGCGCAACCTGCACAGGTGGCGGGGCCCCCACGGTGCCGTCCTGGACCTCGGCGCGCCAGGCGAGCGCGGCCGCGAGGGTGCTGAACGTGCGCGTGAAGACGGCGCCATCGCGTCGCGCGCGGGCCCGGTACCGCGTTCCCCTCGGACCCTCGCGCACGTCGATCCCCGGATAGCGGGTAGCGCCCATTGAGGCGACGCTAGGGGCTGTGGCCCGACCCGGGGAGTGACGTTCGTTCACTCCCACAGCCGCCCCGGTAGCGGGCGCGGGCGACGGCGAGCCCCTTCGACCAGAGGGGCCTCGACGCGATGCTCGGCTACGTAACGAGCGAGGTCAGCTGGGCTGACGCGCACGATGCCCCCGTCGCGGAAGACGGCGAGCGAGCCGGCTGCGATTCGCCGCTGGACGGTTCTCCGCGAGACGCCAAGCTGCTGCGCTGCCTCGTCGATGGTGAGCAGGGACCCGCGGCGCCCGGGCCGATGAGTGGTCACATCGGGTAGATGCCGGGTCAGTGGCGGGTGAGGGGGTTCGAGAGGCTCGGGTGGTCGCCCCGCAACGGGTCGCTTCTCAGGCGCCCGCGCACCCTTGCCACGGCATGCGAATCCCGGTGCATCACGCCAGCCCCCGCCCCCCACGCGTCGTTCCCGTAACTGCGGGTCTGCGGACGCTGAGGACCTCGCTCCGTCCCGATCAGAGCTCGAGCCCCACCCCGCGCTCGACCCCGGGGGGTTGCCGGCGCGCCGGTGCGCCGGCGACCTGCTCCGTCGCCAAGGGCTCGGCGGCAGGCACCGCCAGACCCGCGGCGAGGTCGTCGAGGCTCGGACGCAGGGGCGCCGGCTCCAGGGGCCCGAGCGATGGAGTTTCGCGAGCCTCGAGCACGTAGAGCTGGGTCTGCTCGCGGGCGCGCGACAGCGCCACGTACCCCCACTCGGCGAGGCGGCCTTGGTCGCTCGCGAGCACGAACGCCTCGGCGACCGTCGCGCCCTGTGCGGCGTGCACGGTCAGGGCGTAGGCATGATCGAGGTGGCACGCCGAGTAGGTGGCCGGGAGCGCGACGAGCGCCCCGCCGTCGGTGCGCACCTGCACCGTGCCCGTGAGCCGGTCGACGCCCTCCACCGTGCCGCGCGCACCGTTGACGACCCCGAGGCGCCGGTCGTTTCGCCGCGCCACGACCCGGTCCCCGACCGCGAACTCGCGGCCACCTGCGCCTACTGCGTCCTCGCCGAGCAGCCCGGCCTGCGCGCACAACTCGCGCGCGGCGTCGTTGAGCGCGCGCACCTCCGTGCGCCGGTGCGCGAGCATCACCGCCTGGTCGGCACC
Source organism: Miltoncostaeaceae bacterium (assembly GCA_035553775.1). Taxonomy (GTDB): domain Bacteria; phylum Actinomycetota; class Thermoleophilia; order Miltoncostaeales; family Miltoncostaeaceae; genus DATMJR01. The sequence continues at coordinate 10,933 of DATMJR010000397.1, forward strand.
GACGCGTTCGGCGGCCTGCCACCAGTCCGCGACCAGCTGCGCCCGTAGCTCATCCGCCTCGGGGCACGCGCGCACGCGCCCGTGCGCGGCGTAGGCCTCAAGAGCCGTGTGCGCGTGCCCGCTGCGCAGGCGCGCAAGCGCGTCTTGTTCCCACCCCTCGCGCTGGCGGCGGTTGCCCTCCAGGCGCACGCACCCCTCGCGCTCACACAGCGCCGCAAAGAGACCCCCCGGCCCGACCGCCGGTAGCTGCGCGGGATCGCCGACCAGCACGACGCGCACGTCCCGGTCCTCTGCATGCGCGAGCACTGCGCCAAGGGTGCGCGTGTCGGCCATCGAGGCCTCGTCGACCACGAGCACCGACCCGCGCACAAGCGGTGTGCGCGCTGCGTCGGCGAGCACCTGGTGAAGGGTGCGCGCCTCGATGTGTGCGGCCTCCGACAGCGTGCGCGCGGCCTGCGCCGAGGGAGCGGCGCCCACAACCGGGATGCCCTCTGCCTCCAGGGCCCGCACGCCCGCGGCGATGGCGGTCGTCTTGCCGGCCCCCGCGCACCCGACCACGCACACCACGCGATCCGCGCGCGCGGCCACGACTTGGGCGACCTGCACCTGCTCGTCGGTCAAGGGGACCGCCTGTGCGCGCACCGCCTGCGCGACGTGAGCGTCGAGCGCGCACCCACCCCAAGCCCCACGTCCACGCACCGCCACCGCGAGCGCGGCCTGCTCGTACACGAGTACCTCGCGCGTTGTCAGCCGCGCAGGCGCACCGAGGCGCACCTCGCCTGTTCGCACGACCTCCGGCGCACGGACGCTTGTGCGCACGTGCGCGCGCACCTGGTCACCGGCTGCGCCGTCTGCGTGCGCGGACGCCCACGCACACACAAGGTCGGCCTCGGTGAAGGTCTGGCTGCGCTTGGTGACCCCGGTGGGCCCGAGGACCCCGGCGCGCACACGCTCTGCGTCAGGTGCGCGCGCTGGACGTGCACCCGGGCACAGGTCTGCGCGCGCCTCGTCCGTCAGCCCGTGCTCGGCCGCGCGCGCCGCCCAGCGCGCGCGCTCACCCGTCCAGTCGAGGGCGCCCTTGTCCGGGCGGGTCACGACCTGCGCGCGCTCGCGCCCCGCGTACCCGCTCGCGCCGTAGGCGGCCGCGTGCTCGAGCACCGTTTGCCGGCGGCGGCTGAACTCGGCGATCACCGCCTCGGGGGCATGCGCGAGATCGGCCTGGCCCTTCGTCACCGCGCCCCACTCCACCCCGAGGCGGCGGGTGAGCTCGTACCGCAGGCGCGCGTGGTACAGATGGCCGGCCGCATGGCGCCAGTCGCGGATGAACAGCTGGGCATCAAGCGCGCGCCACCGGTCGTCGGAGCCCCGGGCGAGGTTGGCGACCACGACGTGGGTGTGCAGGTGCGGGTCGGCGTCGCGGTTGGTGCGGTGCGCAAATCCTGCGGCCACGAAGCCCGAGCGCTCGCGCACAATCCCGTTGTGCCCACGGCGCACCACGCAGGCCTCGTCTTCGAGCAGGCGCATCGCGTCCTGCCAGGCGCACCGGTGCGCCTCGGCGACCTCGGCCTGGATCTCCGCCGTCGAGAGCGCGTACAGGAGGCTCACCGACTTCGGGGCGGAAAACGTCAGGTCGAAGCCGGCGACCGGGTGGCGGGTGACGGGCTCGGTGAACCGCTCTCCGGTTGATGGGTCGATGCGGGTGCGCGAGACCAGCTTCGGGGCGGGCGGGGTGCGAAGCAGAGCGCCCGACACCGGATCGCGGCCGGCGAGAAGGGCCGACAGCTCGCCGTCGGCGACGGCGCCCTCGAGCCCGAGACCCGCGGCGCCCTGGCCGAACCACTCACCGCGCGCCTCGCCGCGGCCGGCGTAGTAGTCCTCGCGCGAGGAGGCGACCGTGCGTTCGTAGTAGGTCCGCTCCGAGGCGTCGGGGCGCAGGCGCGCGATCGTCAGCACGCTCGCGCGGGCGGCCGCTGCCGCTCCCCCGTGTGGTGGGTCTCGTCCGTGGCCATGCTGCTCGCCACGGAGATGGGCGCGAGGCGGCGCGCGAGGGGGTGCGGGCATCAGCGATGCAACTGTGCGCATCCGACCGGTGTTGGCGCTGACTCTCATCGCTGCGGCCGAGGCGCTGTGGGCGGGCAGGCCGAAGGGCCACCAAGGGCCCGGAGGCCGTCGGCCGTCCAGCAGGCAGAGCGCAGACGGGAGGTGCCTCGCCTCGTCCGTCTAGCGAGGGCCAGCCGGCTGAAACCTCCGCGAGCCGCACCTCGCCTGCCTCGGGGCGTCGATCGGGGGTTCCGAACCCCCGGCGTGCTCAGAGGAAGATGGAGTCCCAGGGAGCCCAGAACCGCTCGACGACGAGCGCCGCAACAGCCAGAAGCCACACCGTCACGAGGATGCCGTGGTTGCGCCGCAGCGCGGCCGCGATCGCTCCGGGCCTGCCGGACAGGCCGCGGCTGTTGTAGAGCGTCACGTACCAGAACGCGGGGATCGTCACCGCCCAGACGGCCATGCAGAACGGGCACAGGGCCCCGATCCGGTAAAGGGTCTGGAAGATGAGCCAGTGGACGAAGACGACCCCGAAGAGGAGTCCGGCCTGAAGGACCAGGCAGAACCCTCGCGCGAGCCGCCCCCCGGTGAGCAGCACGAGCCCGGTCGTGGTCAGTGCCCCGAACCCGGCCAGACCTATGAAGGGGTTCGGGAACCCGAAAGCCTCCGACTGTTCGCTGCGCATCACGGACACGCAGTCGACCACCTCGCCCAGCGAACACGCGGGGACATACAGCGGGTTCTCGAGCAGGCGGAACTTTTCGATGGCAAGTTCAGCGGCCGCGCCGAGGCCGACGAGTCCGGCGACCAGCAGCAGTACGCCGAGCCAGCGCTCGAGATCCCGTGCCCCCGAGGGCGCTGCCCTCCCCTCCGGGCGAGGGCGCACGGGAGGCGAGGAGACGGTCACGAATCGCGGAGAGCCGCGTCGAGCATGGAGCGGAGCTCCTCGAGGGATTGAGGCTCCACGCGCTGCTCGTTGATGAAGAAGGTGGGCGTGCCCTGGACGCCGAGCGCCCGTCCCGCCGCGAAATCCCTCTCGACGCGGGCCGCGGTCGCGGGATCGCGGACCGCTCGGTCGTAGGCCTCCATGTCGAGGCCGAGTTCCTGGGCGAAGCCGCGGAAGACGTCTGCCTTGGATGTGCTCTGCTCGCCCCACGATGGCTGGGTCTCGTACATGCGGCGGTACATGGCCTCGAGCTTCCCCTGCTGGGCGGCCGCCTCCACCGCATGTGCGGCGTTACGCGCATTGGCATGCGACGGAAGAGGGAAGTAGCGGATGTTGAAGGTGACCCGGCCCGCGTACTCGTCACGTAGCTGCTCGACGGCGGGGAACACCGCCGCGCAGGCTTCGCACTCGAAGTCGAGAAACTCGGTGAATGTGACGCCCCCCGTGCCCGCCCGCCCCAGGCGCCGCGGATCGGAGGCGACGACGCGGGGACGTGGACCGGCCGTCGTGT
>DATMJR010000398.1:0-3781 GCA_035553775.1 Miltoncostaeaceae bacterium
CGCCCCCGGCCGCCCCGGGTCTCGACGAACGCGCCCCGGAGCTCCTGGCCGGCGCCGTCGGCCACGGCCGCCGGGCGCTCGCCGCGCTGGACGCGGGGCGCCCCGACGAGGCGGCGGCCCGCGTCGCCCGGATGCGCGCGGTGCTGGCCGACCTGGACGCGGGACTGGACCGCCGCGGCGGGCCGGTGGGCCGTCACCTGGCCGCGATCTACGGCTACCTCACGCGGCGCCTGTCGGCGCCGGAACCGGACCGCGGAGCGATCCTCGAGGTGGTCACGGACATCCAGACCCTGGCGGAGTCGTGGGCGGGGCTCACCGAGCGCCGCGCCGCCGAGCTGACCGCCGCCTGACCGCCGCACGGCCACACCGACCGCACCGAGGACCCATGGCACGCGTCGCCCGCATCTCCCCCGAGGACATCACCGCCTCCCTGGCGGAGCTCCCCCCGATGCCCGCGAGCATCAGCGAGGTCATCGCCGCGTGCGACGACCACGACATGACCGTGGGCCAGCTCTCGCAGATCATCCTGCGCGACCAGGGGCTGACGGCGAACATCCTGAAGCTCGCCAACTCGGCCTTCTACGGACATGCCCGGCGCGTGACCACCGCGACCGAGGCCGTCGTGCTGCTCGGCTTCTCGGCCATCAAGAGCCTGGCGATCTCGTCGCACACCGCGCGCCTGCTCAACCGGGCGCTGCCGGGCTACGGCCTGGCCGGCGGCGAGCTGTGGCAGCACTCGGTGGCGGTCGCCTTCACCGCCCGGCGCATCGCGGTGGACGTCCACCTGGCGCCCGTCGAGGAGGCGTTCGTCGCCGGTCTGCTGCACGACATCGGCAAGGTCGTGCTTGCGACCCACCTCGAGGACGCCTTCGAGGAGATCGGCGCCGCGGCCCGCGGCCGCGGGGTGCCGTTCCACCACGTCGAGGCCGAGGTGCTCGGCTTCGATCACGCCGAACTGGGCGCCCGGGTGGCGGCGCAGTGGAGCTTCCCCGCGGAGCTCGAGGAGGCGATCCGCTGCCACCACGACCCGACGCGGGCGACGCTGAAGCCGATGCTGTCGCACGTCGTCCACCTGGCCGACGTCGCCTGCATGATGCTCGGCATCGGGCTCGGGACCGACGGGCTGGCCTACGAGGCCTGCCCGGAGACCCTGGTGGCCCTCGGCGTGGACCGCGACGCGATCGTGCGGCTGCTCGACGAGATCGGGCCGCTGGTGACCGCGGACTCCGGCTGGGGGGTCTGATGTTCGACGACCTCACCACGTCGGTGCTCACCGCCGCCATGCGCGGCGGCGCGGCGCGCCACGCCGCGATCGCCCAGAACCTCGCCAACGCGGACACCCCCGGCTACCGCCGGCTGTCGGTGAGCTTCGAGGGCGCGCTCGCCGACGCCCTGGAGGGCGACCGCGAGGCCATGGGCCGCGCGCGCGCCGCCGGTGCGCCGGCGGGCGGCGGCGGCGGGGCCTGGTGGGACCGGCCCGGCGGCGCCCCCGCGCTCCGGGGGCCGGTGGGCACCGAGACCGCGGGCGTGTCGGCGACCACCGACCGGGTGCAGGAGACCGTCACGCGCGTCGACGGCTCCAACATCGACCCCGACGACGAGATGTCGCAGCTCGCCGCGAACCAGCTCGCCTACAACACCGCCACCAGCCTGCTGGTGGCCCGGTTCGGCCAGTACCGCTCGGTCATCACCGGGCGCTAGACGGACGCCTTCGACCCACGGACAGGGGAGACGAGATGGGGATGTATCCGGCGCTGGGAGTCAGCGCCACCGGACTCGCCGCGCAGCGGCTGCGCATGGACGTCATCGCCAACAACCTCGCGAACGTGGACTCCACGACCGGGGTCGGCGAGGCGTACCGCCGCCGCGTCGTGGTCATGGGCGAGGCCCCGTCGGGGGCCGCCTTCCGCCTGCCGCGCCCGGAGGGCACGCAGGCCGGCGGCGCCGAGGGCGACCTGCACGGCGTCAACGTGATGGAGATCGCGGAGGACCAGTCGCCCCTGCGGCGGGTCTACGACCCCGGCAACCCGCTGGCCGACACTCTCGGCTACGTCACCAAGCCGAACGTGAACCCGGTGATCGAGATGGTGGACATGGTCTCCGCCAGCCGGTCGTACCAGGCCAACGTGACCGCCTTCGACGCGACCAAGAACATGGCGCGCGAGGCCCTGAGGCTCCTCCAGTGATCGGGCCCGTGACCGCCATCGGGGAGGGCGTCGCCGGCGCGCTGCAGGCGCGGCTGGCGCCGATGCCCGCCCCCATGTCCGAGCTCGCGTCGCCCGGCGCCGCCGGGGCGGTGGCCCAGCCGGGCACGGCCGGCTTCGGCACGCTGCTCACCCGCGCCACGCGCGGCCTGGTGGACCAGGTCGGCGAGGCCGACCGGCTCCAGCAGCTGGCCGCGACCGGGCAGCTGGCCGATCCGACGGCCGCGATCATCGCCACGCAGCAGGCGAGCCTCTCGCTCGACCTCGCCGTCCAGGTGCGCAACCGCCTGGTGGAGGGGTGGCAGGAGCTCTCCCGGATGTCGGTCTAGGGCGGGGAGCGGTAAATGGGCGCACTGCGCAAGGTCACCGACTTCTGGGGCTCCCTGGCCGGCCCGAGCCGCCGGCTGCTCATCGGGGCCGTCGTCATCTTCGCCGTGGGCCTGTTCCTGCTCATGCGGCTCTCCGGGTCGACGGACTACGCGACGCTGGTCTCGGGTGCGAGCACCCAGGACGCCGCCGCGATCACGCGCCAGCTGGAGGGGGCGGGCATCCCGTTCCGCACCCGCGACGGCGGCGCGACCGTCGAGGTGCCCTCCGGGCAGCTCGACCAGGCGCGGCTCGACCTGGCCTCCAGCAGCCTGCTGGAGGGCGGCGGGTCCACGGTCGGCTTCGACATCTTCGACAAGCAGGGCTTCGGCGCGACGGACTTCACGCAGCGCGTGAACCTGGTGCGCGCCATGCAGGGCGAGCTGTCGCGCACGATCGGGCGCCTGGAGCAGGTGGAATCCGCCCGCGTGAGCATCGCGATGCCGCAGGACCGGCTGTTCACCGAGGACCAGAAGCCGATCACCGCGAGCGTGCTGCTGTCGCTGCGCCCCGGGGCCACCCTGGAGCCCCAGCAGGTGTCGGGCGTGAGCCGCCTGGTCGCCATGGCCGTCCCCGGCCTCGAGGCCAAGAACATCACGATCACCGACACCCAGGGCAACATCCTGGACGGCGCCGACGGCGATCCGACCGGCGCCTCCGGGGCGAACACCCGGATGGAGATCGAGGCGGCCTACGAGCAGCGCACCCAGGCGAAGCTGAACGCGATGCTGGCCGGCATCCTCGGACCCGGCAAGGCCGTCACCCAGGTCGACGCGGTGCTGAACCTGGACCGCAGCTCCACCGAGAGCGAGAGCTACGACCCGGACAGCGCGGTCGTGCTGGACGAGCAGTCCAGCACCGAGAACCTGCGCTCCCGCGGCGGGGGCTCGGGGGCGGCGGCCGGCGCGACCGCCAACACGCCCGGCAACACCTTCCCGGCGACGGGCGGGGGCAACGGCTCGACCGACTACCGCAAGGGCACCCAGAGCCGGCGCAACGGCGTCAACCGCACCCGCACCTCCACGGAGGCCGTCCCCGGCACGATCACCAAGCAGTCGGTGGCCGTGCAGATCAGCGACGAGGTGCCGGACGCCACCGTGGCCCAGATCCAGGAGGCCGTGCAGGCCGCCGTGGGCTACGAGGCCGAGCGCGACACGATCAGCGTCCAGCGCGTGGCGTTCGCCGACGACGCGCTCGCCACGGCGGACGCC
>DATMJR010000399.1:0-3732 GCA_035553775.1 Miltoncostaeaceae bacterium
CGACGGTCTCCCCCGTCCGCACCAGGACGGTGTCCTTCCACATCAGGTTCCGGCTCGGCACGCCGTCGCGCGCGATGACGAGGAACCGCCCGGCGCCGTGCACGTGGAAGGGGTGCTGCATCGGGTGATCCGAGTCCATCTCATTGATGAGCCGGATCTTGACCCGGTCCCCGACCCGGAAGCGCCAGTTGATGGCGGCGCCGACGGCCCCCGTCTCCCGGTCCACCAGCCGCCAGTGCGTGTTGGCGGGCGTGGTGAGGCGGTTGACCTCGGCCATGTCGTCCTCCCACTCGATCCCGTCACCGGACGCGTGCATCCCTGCCTGCACGGCTCCGGAGGACTCGTGTGCCCCCTGGTCGTGGCCGTGGTGACCGTGGCCGCCGTGCGCCCCGGGCGGGTCGTCGGCGTGCGCGTGCCCCCCGCCACGGCCCTGCGCCACCAGCGCGCTCGACACGAGCGCCATCCCGCAGGACGGGCACCGGCCGGGATCCGGCTGGACGACGTCCGGGTGCATCGGGCAGGTGTAGGTCGCGGCGACGGCCAGCAGCAGCATCCCGCAGAGGGGGCACCTGCCCTGGGCCTCTTGGATGACGTCCGGGTGCATCGGGCAGGCGAAGAGGACGGCGCCCTCCGGTGCGCCCATGTCCATCTCGGCCACCAGTGCAAGCACCTTGTCGGGCTCCCGGGCGAGCTCGCCGGGGAGGCGTTCCCGCTCCGCGCGCAGCTCCGGGTCGACGCGCAGGGACGCGAATGCCTCCGCGAGGGGCGGGGCCTGCCGCTCCCCGACCTCGAACCGCGCGAGCTGGTACGTGCGCTCAGGCGTCAGGTGGGTCAGCGCGGTCACGCCGGGCTCGCCGAACAGGACGTCCACGATCGCCCGCTCGGACGGCGCAAGTATCACGCGCTCGACGAACTCCTCCTGCTCGACGCGGCCGCTGTCGCCGCCGACCAGCTTCATCCGGGCCCCGTCGACCCCCACGTTGAAAACGCGCGCGTTGGCCGTGTTGGTGAGCATCAGGCGCACGACCTCGTCGCGGCGAGCGTGCAGGACCGGCTCGGTCTCCCCGGCGACGAGCATCACGTTCCCGTAGCGTCCCATCGCCGAGTGACTGACCTCAACGGGGCTGAAGGACGCGATCCGCCCGTCCTCGAGGAGCACGTCGTCGAGCGTCAGCGCGAGGTCGCGGTGCACCGGGGGCCAGTAGCCGGGCTCGGCGGGGACGACGACGATGTTGCCGTAGAGGCCCATCTCCTGGCCGTAGTCCTCACGGACGTGCGGGTGGTACCAGTAGAGCCCCGGATCCGGGAACGACAGGCGATAGCGGAAGGTGCCGCCGACGGGGATCGGGGCCTGGGTCTCGTGCGTACCGTCGAAGCGATTGTCGAGTCGCAGGCCGTGCCAGTGGACGGTGTCGGCGAGGTCGCCCCGGTTCACGACCTCGACCTCGACCTGCGAACCCTGCTGCACCCGCAGGGTCGGCCCCGGGATGGAGCCCCCGTAGGCCAACATCCGCACGGTGTGCCCGGCCAGGCGCTTGGCGACCGGTGCGATCTCCAGGCGCACCGACCCCCCGTCGGGTACGTCGAGGACCTCGGCGGGAGCGGCGACCGGCAGCCCATCGGCCTCTGCCGGAAACGTCGCGGCGTGGGCTCCGGCGTGATGCCCGTGTCCCTGCATGGCCTCGGCCCTCCCCTGGCCCGGACGCGCGGTCCGGGACGATGTGGCGAAGGACCATCTCTACCGTCGGCGCCCGCGGGGCGCCATCAGGGGTTACGCGGAGGATGCGGGGCGCGTGACGCCCCGCATCCTCGTGCGTGATCACGCGGTGGCCGGCTCGGCCTCGCCGCGGGACGCGCGCTCCCTGCGCAGCAGCAGGGCGGCGACAGCGCCGCCGGCGAGGGCGACGGCCGCCGCGCCGGCGAAGGCCGCCGAGTAGCCCTGGGTGAGGGCCCCGGTGTCGCCGATCGCGGCCGCGCCGCGGCTCGACGCGAAGGCCGTCATCACGGCCAGGCCGAGAGCGGACCCGACCTGGTAGCTGGTGTTCACGATCCCGGACGCGAGACCGCCCTGCTCCGGACGGGCGGCTGAGATCGCGGTTCCGAGCGACGGGATGAACGCGAGCGCCATGCCGGTCGCGGCGATCAGCGACGCGGGCAGCACGTCGACGGCGAAGGTGCCGTCGGCCCGGACCAGGGACATGGCCGCCATGCCTGCGGCCAGGACCAGCATCCCGGCGACGACCGTCGTCTTGGGCCCGAACCGCGCGATGACCCGGGGGGCGACCAGCACCATCAGGACCATGATCGCGAGCGTCATCGGCAGCAGCGCCGCGCCGCCCTCGAACGCGCCGTACCCGAGCACCTGCTGTAGGTACAGGTTCAGGAAGAACCACATCGGGATCCACGCAGCCCCGAGCAGCAGCTGCACGAGGTTGGCCGCCGCGAGGTTCGGCGTCCGCAGGATCGCCAGGGGCATCAGCGGTGCCCGGCGGACCGCCTGCAGCGTCACGAAGAGCGTCAGCAGGACGAGCCCGGCGGCGACGCTGCCGATGGTCGTCATCGCGCTCCACCCCTCCTCGGGAGCGCGGACGATGCCGAAGACCAGCAGCGCCAGACCGGCGCTGGCGCTGAGCGCGCCGAGGAGGTCGACCGAGCCGCGGTGAGCGGCGGCGGCGGGCATGAGCCGCGGGGTGACGGCCAGGACGAGCAGCGCGATCGGGAGGTTGACGTAGAAGACCCACGGCCAGCTCATCCACTCGGTGATCACACCGCCGAGGAAGACGCCGGCCGTGCCGCCGGCCGGCGCGGCGGCGCCGTAGATCGCAAAGGCCTTTCCGAGCTCACGCGGCGTGTGCCCGAACAGGGTGACCAGCAGGGTCAGGGCCGAGGGTGCGATGAGAGCCGCTCCCGCACCCTGCACGGCGCGCGCCGCGACCTCCACGCCGGGTGACCCGGCGAGCCCGGCCGCCAGCGATCCGCCGGCGAGCACGACCCAGCCCGCCATGAAGACGCGCCGGGCGCCGAGCAGGTCGGACAGGCGGCCGCCCAGCAGCAGCATCCCAGCGAGGGCGATGACGTACGCGTTGAAGACCCAGGAGAGGCCGTCGGCGCTGAAGCCGAGTTCGGCCTGAATGTCGGGAAGGGCCACGCCGATGATCGACGTGTCCATGATGACCATGAACTGCGCCAGCGCGATGACGGCGAGCGCCGTCCAGCGCCGCGGGTGTGCGGTGTTCATCTCGGTGCCTCTCTCGCCCGCAGCGGCGGGCGGCCGGTGGTGACGTGTCGTCGGAAGGGGCCTGCGACGCGACGGCGTCAGCAGGCGGTCGGACATCGCCGTCCGGACGGGGAGAAGGAGGGTGCGTGCGATGCGCTCATCGGATGCCTTGTACTCCGGGGGGGTATTGGTCGGATCCTAGATGTACTCCCCCTGAGTATGCAAGGAGGAGGAGAGAGGGAATCGCGGTGACCGGGCGGGCGCGGGCGTCGTAGACCTGGGAGAGGTCCACTCCTTAGGAGAGGTGATGCGACGTACCGGAGCCCTCGTCGTCGGGCTGGCGCTGGCAGTCCTCGCCCCCGGCTGCGGCGGTGACGCCCCCTCCACCGCCGAACCCACCGGCGCCACCGGTGGCGTGGCCGCCGCGGCTGCGCCTGCCCCCGGCGCCGATCTGTCGGTCGCACGTCTGCGCGGCGGCCGTCTGGGCGGCGATCTCGTGCTGGTGCGGGCCTACG
>DATMJR010000400.1:0-6449 GCA_035553775.1 Miltoncostaeaceae bacterium
TTCGGGGGGCCGACCAGGAATCACCCCGCGCAGTCGCAGAGGCGCGCGCGCCGTCGGCAACGGGGCTGCGGTCGTGGGCGTGGACGCGGGACAGGCGGTTGCGCGGGAGACGGTGTTCGCAGTGCCGCCGAGCCTGCGAGCTCCGGGTGACTGGGTGCGGCCGAGGGTCGGGCGCAGGGCGCAGGGCGCAGGGCGCAGGGCGCAGGGGCACGACGATCACGATGCCCGACGACCCAGGCTGCGCAGGTGGCCACGAGTCGGTGCTTCCCGAGGACACTCCACTGGGTCGGGGCCTGCCGCGGCTGGACGGCGCGCACGGGCCGCGCGCCGACGCGCGTGGCGACGATCGCGTTCGCACGGCTCGCGCCTGGGACACCGCCGTGCGGACCGCCCGTGAGGGGGCGCGGGTGATGGACCGTCGCGGGGTGTGGTGACTCCACCCACCCCCCGCGCGCCCCCCGGCAGGGAGCACCAGGAAGGTCCTTGACGACCCACGGCCCGCACCCTGCCGACCCGCCGCGCGGTTGACGACCACGCCGAGCCCGTGGGCGGTCGGCCCCGCGTGGCCGGGACGGGTTTCCAAGGACCGGCCGACGGAACCGCCAGAACTGTCCACATCGCTCACAGGCCTGCGGGGAAAACCGTAGGGGCGCCCGGGGGCGCCGGGAGGAAGTCGCGGGGACGACGGGGCCCTCAGCCGGAGACTCCTCATACGGCGGGCGAACCGGACCGATGACGACTTCAACCACCCGCCCCGAGAAGCACAGCGACCTGGCCGACGCGAAATTCACGGGTCGGCGTCCTCCGGGCCAGCGCGAGCGCGATTGCGCGATCTCGTCCTCCACAAGACGTCGCCGGACGCAGCCTCGCGACCGCGTCATGCTTCGGCTCGCCCGGCATGCGTTCGACCGAGCCCTGGTGCAGAAGCTGACCGAGGCCCGGGTGACGCGGGCTCGCGTACTGACTGGCGACGGCGTGCGGAGGGAGGGCGGCGTCGAGCGCGTGCGTGCACACCCTGCACGCCCTGCTGGACGCGAGCCTCACCTGGCCCGCCGGGGCGGTAGCGGTGGATGCCGATCAGGGCCGGCGGGCGGTGGCCGCGTCGACTTCGCGCTCCAGGTGCCGCCGGAGATCCGCGCCAAGCAGGGCCACTACGCCGGCCTGGAGCGCCGCATCATGCAGCGCCACGTGGAGCTGGGCGTGCAGCTGCTGCGGCCGGTCGCCGCGATCGCGCCGGGCGTCCTCGAGATCGTCGCCCACCACCACGAGCGGGCCGACGGGACCGGCTACCCGTCCGGGCAGCTCGCGCCCACGATCCCGCCGGCGGCGCAGGTGCTCGCCGTGGTGCAGCGCTACCAGGCGGCGGTCACCCCGCGGCCGTGGCGGCCGCAGCTGGCGCCGCACGAGGCGCTCGATCTGCTGATGGTGATGACCGGGCGGCTGGCCCGGTCGAGATCATCGAGGCCTTCGTGACGGGCGTGATGGTGCATCCGCTCGGGGCGTCCGTGCGTCTGAGCGACGGCACGGGCGGCCTGGTGGTCGCCCCGAGCGCCCCCGGGCGGCCGTGGGTCGAGCGCCGGTACGCGGCCGACGGGGCCCGGATCCCGCGGGAGCGCATCGACCTGCGCCGCACCCCGACGCTGTTCGTCACGGCCGTGGAGCCGGTGGTGGAGGCGCGCGCGGATTGAGGGGCCCGCGGGCCCGCGGGCACGGCTCCCGCCCGCGCCGCGTCCCGAGGGTCGCCTCGGTCCGGCCTCCCACGGGTTTCGTCACCCCCGGCCCCGGGGCACCGCCTCGGTGGAGCGTCTGGGCGGGCCGACGAGGGGGAGCGCATGACGACGTACGGACGGGCCGCGGCCCTCGGGATGGTCGCCGGCCTGGCGGGCGCGGCGGCGATGACCGCCGGCGAGAAGCTGGAGCAGCGCCTCACGCGCCGGCCGAACTCGTACGTGCCCGCGCACGTGCTGTCGCGGGTACTGCGCCTGAGCGACCCGGACGCGGACCGCTGGGGGCGCAACATGGCCATGCACTACGGACAGGCGGCGCTGGTCGGAGCCCTGCGCGGGGTGTGGTCGGCGGGCAACCTGCGCGGGGTGCGCGCTTCGCTGATGTTCACGCCGCTGCGGCTGAGCGTGGACCAGACGCTGGAGAACACGACCGGCGTGGGCGCGCCGCCCTGGACCTGGCCGCGGGACGAGCTGGGGATCGACGTGCTGCACAAGGCCGTCTTCTCCCTCGCCACGGGAGCGGTGGCGGACGCGCTGATCGAGCCGTCACCGCGCAGCTCCGCCCACCGCAGGTTCCCCTCCCTGCGGCTGCGCGGCTTCGCCTGAGCCCCCGGGGGCGTCCGGCGGCGGAGCACGCGGGGCACGGGTTGGCGTCGTCCCCCGCACGGCCTGGCCACCGGCAGGGTGACGGCGGGCGGCGCACCCCCGGGTGAGGCACGCCTCGAGCCGCGGCGGCGGCTACCCCGCGTCGCCCCCCGGCTCCGGGTCCGGGTCGCGGGTGATCGCCCCCTGGGGCGGGTGCGCCCGCAGGCCGAGCCAGACGTCGCTCGCCCGCTCGCCCCGGAACAGCGCCAGGGGCGTGCCGACCGCGGCCGCCCGGATGAATCCGGCGAAGCCGTCGAAGCCGTGCTCGCGGGGGGCGAAGCCGGGCGCCAGCGAGGCGAACACGAGCCCGAGGTGCGCCAGCGGCAGCCCGGACGCCCCCAGCTCCTCGTCGTGGCCGGCGGCCAGCGCCTCGAGCAGCTCGGCGGCCTTGGCGCGGGCGGCGTCCGCCCCGGGCGCCTCGGGGGTCGGCGCGATGCCGGCCGCGACGCGCCGCAGCAGCCCGCCCACGCCGGCCGCGTCCGGCTCGGTGCCCGGCGGCGGGATCGTGGGCGCGGGTGGCGGCGCCGGCGCGGCGGCCTGCGCCTGCCCCACGGCCTCGCGCAGCGAGCGCAGCGGGCGCAGCCAGCGGCCCTGCGGCGGCAGCACGGCGAGGGTGTCGCGCGGCAGGGCGACCTCGAACAGCCCGGGGATGCTCTCCAGGTCGACGAACTCCACGCCCCCGTCCACCGTCCGCGCGGCGGGGTTCGACTCGGCGAAGCCGAGCACGGTCACGCGCGTGCGCTCGGCGAGCTGCTCGATGCTGTCCTCGAACTCCCGGAACTGGTCGCCCGAGGCGATCAGCACCTCGGCCACCGGGCCGGCATCGAGGCGACCCCACAGGTAGTCGAGCAGGTCGCGGTCGATGTCGCTCCCCGCGGCGCGGGGCTTGCCGAACACGCCGAAGCCGAGCTCGCGCAGCACCTGCACCCAGTCGCGCAGCTGCGGCGTGACCTGGCCGACATTGAGGAAGACCGTCGCCTCCACGTCCTCGTGGGGCGCCGCGCGCCCCACCAGCCAGCGCGCCAGGGCGTCCCACCGCGGGCGCTCGTTCGGCTCCGGCTTGCGCTCGCCCAGCAGCTTGCCGAGTGCGAAGTCGATGTTGGGCGCGTCCCACGCCAGCACGCGCAGCGGGGCGCTGGGGTCGGCGGTGAGCGGTGCGGGCGCGGACGTCGTCACGGTGGCCTCCGGGGACGGTCGCCCGCAGGATAGGCGGCCGCGCCGCACCGGGGGGCATGTCGCCGCGCGCGGCCGGGAACGAACCCGCATGACCACGGTGCCCGGTCCCCGCCCCGATCTGGCGAGCCTCGCGGAGGGTGTGCGGGCATGCCGGGGGTGCGACCTGTGGGAACGCGCGACGCACGGGGTGCCCGGGGCGGGGCCGCCACGCGCGCCACTGATGCTGGTGGGCGAGCAGCCGGGCGACCAGGAGGACCTCGCCGGCGCGCCCTTCGTGGGACCGGCGGGCCGGGAGCTCGACGAGATCCTGCGTCGCGCGGGCATCACCCGCGATTCGGTCTACGTCACCAACGCCGTCAAGCACTTCAAGTGGGTCGCGCGCGGGAGGCGCCGCATCCACGCCCGCCCCGACGAGCGCGAGCTGGTCGCCTGCAGGCCGTGGCTGGGCGCCGAGTTCGATCTGGTCGACCCGCGCGTGATCGTGGCCCTCGGCGTCACCGCCGCGCGCGGCGTGCTGGGGCGCACCGTGCGCATCGGTCAGGAGCGCGGCCGGCCGCTGGAGGGACCGGGCGGGCGGCTCGCCCTGGTCACCGCGCACCCCTCGTCGATCCTGCGCGTGCCCGACCGCGCCGCCCGGGCGGCGGCCCGCGACGCCATCGTTGCCGACCTGACCGCCGCGCGGGAGCTGCTGGAGGCAGCGTAGGCCGGGCGTCCGCCCCCCGGCCGGCGCCCCTCAGCCGAGGATCTCGCAGCCGTTGGCCTCGGCCACCCGCGCCGCCGCCTCCCAGTCGATCTCCAGGTCCGCGGGCGGCACCGTCGGCGCGGCGGCGGGCACGCTCATGCCCCGCACCAGGTCCTCGAACCCGCCGGGCGTCATCACGAACAGCAGCCGGCACCCCTCGGGGCCCGCCGTGTACCGGTGGGGGACGCCCCGCGGCCCGAACACCACGTCGCCGGGCCCCGCGCGGAACCGCAGGTCCCCCACCTCGAACTCGGCCTCCCCCTCCAGGATCACGAAGGTCTCGTCCTCGCGGTGGTGCACGTGCAGGGGCGCGTCGGCCCCGGGCGGGTCCGTGATCTCCAGCACGCTCAGGTGCCCGCCGGTGTCGGCGGCGGTGAGGTGGATGCGGGCCAGGCAGCCCACCCACCAGCGCGGCTCGGCCTCGTCGCGGCGGGCCACGACGGGCGCGGGGGCGGCGGCGGCGGAATCGGTCATCGGGTGCTCCTCGGATCGAACGGGTCGACGGGGTGGAGCAGGGCGATCGCCAGCCGCCAGTCGCCGGCGGCGTCGCGCCGCGCGACGTGCACGGCCGCGGGGCTCACCAGCAGCGCCAGGTCGCGGCTGCCCAGCACGCGCGGGCGCGCGCCCACGTAGGGCCGGCCCGCCGCCCACAGGGCGCGCGCGCCGGCGAGCAGGCCGACGGGGACCCGGTGGGCGTCGGTCGCCATCACGGCGCCGTCGGCGAGCAGGCCGGCCAGCAGCGGGCCGTCGCGCATGAGCCATGCGTCCTCGAACAGCGTCTCCAGCTCCTCGGGGGTGCGCGCTCCGCTCCACATGCCGGTGACGGTAGGAGCGCCGCCCCGGGTGATGCCATTCCAGGAATGTGGAGTCGACCCGGCGCGGGGGCCCGGCGTACGCTCGGCGGCGTGGGCACCCTCACCGCCGACCGCGCCGCCGCCGACATCCGGGCCGCCGCCCGTGAGGGCCTCGACCTGGTGGCGTTCTGGGACGCGGTCACGCCGGCCGTCGCCCGGGCGGTGCCGGGCTGCCTGAGCCCGTGCTGGTTCACGGTGGACCCGGCGTCGCTGCTCATCACCAGCCACGTCAACCCGGAGATGGCGGACGCCCTGCCCCCCGAGGCCCTTGCGCTCGAGTACTACGAGGACGACGCCCACTCCGTGGCGAGCGTGTGCCGCTCCGGCGGGGTCTCGACCCTGCACGAGGCCTGCGGCGGCGACGTCTCGCGCAGCCCCCGCTGGCACGCCAACATCGAATTGGGCGGCGACCAGGAGCTGCTCGCCGCGCTGCGCACCCGGGGGGGCGACGCCTGGGGCACCCTCGGCCTGTACCGGGAGCGCGGGGCGCCCGTGTTCGGGCACGAGGAGCGGGCGTTCCTGGAGGCGGTCGCGCCCGCGCTGGCCGAGGGGGCGCGGACGGCGCTGCTGCTCGGAGAGGCGCGGGAGCCGGACTCCCCGGGGGCGCCCGGGCTGCTGGTGCTGTCGGACCGCTGGGAGGTGGAGTCGGTCACCGCGGGCGCCGAGGAGGTGCTCGACGACCTGCCCGGGGGCGACCGGGAGGCGGGCCGCCTGCCGCCGTCGGTGCTCGCCGTCGCGGGCCAGGCGCGGCGGTCGGCCGAGGGCCGCGACGCGCCGGGCGAGGTGGCGCTCGCGCGGGTGCTGGGGCGCGGCGGGCGCTGGCTGGTGCTGCACGGCGCGACGCTGAGCGGCGGCGGCGATCGCCGGGTCGCGGTGATCGTGGAGCACGCCCATCCCGCCCGCATCGCCCCGCTGCTGATGCGCGCCCATGGGCTCACCGCGCGCGAGCAGGACGTCACCCGCCTCGTGCTGCAGGGCGCGTCCACGGCGGAGATCGCCCGCGACCTGTGCGTCACGCCGCACACGGTGCAGCAGCACCTGAAGAGCGTGTTCGAGAAGACCGGCGTGCGCAGCCGCCGCGAGCTGGTGGGGCGCGTCTTCGCGGCCCACTACGAGCCGCGGCTGCGCGACAACGAGGCACGCACCCGCGACGGGCGCCCGCTGCGGGGCGGACCGGTGGCCGTCGCATCCCCCCCGGGGAGGGCTTCTCGGCCTGACCCCCCGTGAGGACGGGGCCCGCCCTCGCCGCCCGCCGGTGGTCCCAGCGCCTCGTCGTCCCTACCGTCAGGCCGTGCTGCCCTGGAT
>DATMJR010000401.1:0-11657 GCA_035553775.1 Miltoncostaeaceae bacterium
CCGGGAGCACCTGGGACACGGTCTCGCGCTCCGCGCTCCGCCCCCGTGCATCACCCGCCTGTTCGCGGCGACCCACCGAAAACGCGTCGGCAGCCCCGCTCGCCCTAGTCGTCCGCGACGACCTCGAAGTGGTCCGAGAGCTGCGTCGCCGCGAACAGGCGGGTGATGCACGGGGGCGGAGCGCGGAGCGCGAGACCGTGTCCCAGGTGCTCCCGGAGGTCGAGGAGCGCATGCAGCGCGGAGGAGTCGGCGTACTCCACGCCGGAGAGGTCGAGGACGACCGGATCCCCGGGGCTCGTGCCGGCGGCGGCCGTCACCTCCCCCACCATCTCCTGCCGCGTCGCGAGGTCGAGCTCGCCGGCGACCACGCACACCAGCGCGGAGGGGAACGGCTGCACCACGAGCGAGAAGGGACCGGTGGTGCCGGGAGGGGCGTCGCCTGCCAACGGGTGCCCCTCTCGCGTGGAGGATGTGGACCGCGCGTCCCACCGTCGCAGCCGCCGGGACGGGGCGCAATGCGTACAAAGCCGCGGATTCGGACGCCCGTCCGGCTCGGTGACGGCGGAGACCCCCGGGGCGCGCGGGGCCGGTGCTCACCGCGGCCCGCGGGTGGAGCCGGGCGGTCACCCGCGCCCGCCGCCGCCGCACGGGGGTGCCGAGGGTGACGCCGCCCCGCTCCGGGTGAGCACGACCCTCGCCGCCCGCGTCCGTGGGGGCGGCCGCCGGGTGGCTCCGCAGCACCGCGACGGTGCGCCGTTTCGACGCGGCGGGCGGCGCCGCTCCCCCTGGCCGGCCCCGGCCGGGCCGGTGGCGTGGATGGTGATCTCGCGGCGAGGCCGCGCGGGGCCGTGGCCCGGGTCAGGGCGCCGCGGCGGCGCGAGGGAGGGAACCCCCTTCCCCCCGCGCCGGCCGCGCGCCGTCAGTCCCTGGCGACCGCGACGAATGCCAGCGCGGTGAAGATGCCGAGCAGGAAGCCCGCGGCGCCGGCGATCATCGTCGACCACGTGCCCGCCGCGGTCGCGGCGTTCGTCGCGGCGTGGCCGGCCTCGGTGGCGGCCTGCGTCGACTGCGCGCCCATCAACTCCGCCTGCATGACGGCCTGCGACGTCTTCAGGTCCTGCACCTGCTGCTCGAGGTCGTTGGTGCTCATGGCCTGCTCCTTGGTCTGGTGCGCCGAGTCCTGTCCGTAACCGGTCATGCGGTCCTCTCGACGGGCCCCCCGTATCGGGGACGGCGCCATCTGCCCCGCCCGGGGTCCGGGGAAACGACCTCGGGCCCCGCCGCCGCCGCCGAGCTCCGGGCCTCACCCGCCCACGACCGCCGGCACCGCGCGCCCGCCTCGGGCTCGTGGGCGGTCACCCAGCCGGGAGGACCGGGACATGGGTGCGCGGGCCGATCTGCGCCGGCGCGCCGTCGCCGCCGGGGTCTGCGCCGCGCACGGGCACCCGCGGCCTCCGAACCAGGACGGCGGCGAGGATCGCGGGGCGCATCGCCTCGGCGCGAGCCGGGAGAGCCGCGGGCAGGTGCGCTTCGCGGCCGATAGGGACGGGGGGACTCGAACCCCCACGAGGTCGCCCTCAGCGGTGTTTGAGACCGCCGCGTCTGCCGTTCCGCCACGTCCCCGTCGCGGCCATCGTACCCGGGGCGCCCCCGGCGGGGCGCCCGGGCGTGACGGTGTCAGGCGGGGGTCACGGTGCGGCGCGCGAGCCCCTGCTCCTGGGCCACGCGCACCACCGCCGCGGCGACGGCGGGCGCCACCGAGCGGTTGAACACCGAGGGGATGATGTAGTCCTCGTTGAGCTCGTCGTCGGAGATGCAGGCGGCGATGGCCTCGGCGGCGGCGACCTTCATCTCCTCGGAGATCTGGCGGGCCCCGCAGTCCAGCGCGCCCCGGAAGATGCCCGGGAAGGCGAGCACGTTGTTGATCTGGTTGGGGTAGTCGGAGCGCCCGGTGGCCATGACGCGCACGTGGGGCCCGGCCACCTCCGGCATGATTTCGGGCACCGGGTTGGCCATCGCGAAGACCAGCGGATCCCGGTCCATGGTCTTCAGCTGCTCGACCGAGAAGGTG
Organism: Miltoncostaeaceae bacterium; assembly: GCA_035553775.1. Classification (GTDB taxonomy): domain Bacteria; phylum Actinomycetota; class Thermoleophilia; order Miltoncostaeales; family Miltoncostaeaceae; genus DATMJR01. Next base: position 2,072 of record DATMJR010000401.1, read on the forward strand.
TTGGGCCCGGACAGGCCGATGAACATGTTGGCGCCGCGGATGGCCTCGGTGAGCGTGCCGCGCACGCCCTCCGGGTTGGTGTTCTCGGCGTACCACTCCTTCATGAAGTTCATGTTCTCGGTGCGCCCCTTGAAGATGGCCCCGCGGGTGTCGCAGCCGATGATGTTGGTGACGCCGGCGTTCATGAGGATCTTGGAGCAGGCGACGCCCGAGGCGCCGACCCCCGAGACCACCACCTTCAGGTCCTCCATGCGCTGCCCGGTGATCTTGAGGGCGTTGATCAGCGCCGCGAGCAGCACGATCGCGGTGCCGTGCTGGTCGTCGTGGAAGACCGGGATGTCCAGCTCCTCCTTGAGCGTGTCCTCCACCTCGAAGCAGGCCGGCGCGGCGATGTCCTCGAGGTTGATCCCGCCGAAGGCCGGGGCGATGGCCTTGCAGATTGCGATGATCTGCTTGGGGTCCTTGGAGTCGACGCAGATGGGGTAGGAGTCGACGTCGCCGAACTCCTTGAACAGCATCGACTTGCCCTCCATCACGGGCATCCCGGCGGCGGCGCCGATGTCGCCCAGGCCAAGCACCGCGGTGCCGTTGGTGATCACCGCGACCATGTTGCGCTTGAGGGTGTAGTCGAACACCCGCTCGCGGTCCTCGGCGATGGCCCGGCACACCTGCGCGACCCCGGGCATGTACGCCACCGACAGGTCGTCGCGGTCCTCCAGGGGCAGCCGCCCGTAGAGCTCGATCTTGCCGCCCCGGTGCATGCGGAAGGTGCGGTCCCAGCTGTCGAGCAGCGTGGCGCCGTCCAGGCCGCGCGCCACCTCGGTGATGCGCTCGGCGTGCTCCAGGTCGGACGCGTTGACGACGATCTCGCGTACCACCGAGTGGCTCCCCGTCGAGACGAGGTCGACCGCGCCGATGTCGCCGCCCTCGGCGCCGATGGCGGTGGCGAGCCGGCTGAACGCGCCGGGGTCGCGGGAGTCGAACTCGACCCGGAGCGTGACGGAGTACTGGGCGCTCGGGGTGACGGCCACGTGTGGTCCCTCCTGCCGGAGTCGGGGAAGCGGGGGGCAGCATAACCCCCGCACCCGCCGCCCCGGCGCCCCGTCCGCACCGGTCCGGCGGCGGGACCGGCCGCGACTAGACTCGGGCCGTGAGCGCCGCCACCGACGACGACGTCCCGCTCCTGGACGGGGCCGCGCTCGCCGCGGCCGAGGCGGGGGAGCCTCCCGGCGACGGGGACGGCGCGCCGGAGGGCCCGCTGCTGCTGATCGACGGCAACAGCCTCGCCTACCGGGCGTTCTTCGCGCTGCCCGACACCATCGCGACCGCCGACGGCTTCCCCACCAACGCCCTCTACGGCCTGGCCGCGATGATGATGAAGGTCCTCGCCGACGAGCGCCCCGGCCGGGCGGTGGTGGCCTGGGACCCGCCGGGCCCGGTGTTCCGGCACGAGCGCTACCCCGAGTACAAGGCCGGCCGCAGTGCGACCCCCGACCTGCTGCGGGAGCAGAAGCCGCACTTCCGCCCGCTGATGGAGGCGTTCGGCTTCGTCAACGTCGACCTCGAGGGCTACGAGGCCGACGACGTGCTGGGCACCCTCGCCGTGCGCGCCGCCGACGCCGGCCGGCAGGTCGTCATCCTCACGGGCGACCGCGACGCCCTGCAGCTGGTCGACGACCGCATCTCGGTGCTGGCCACCGGGCGGGGGGTCACCGACACCGTGCGGTACACGCCGGAACGGGTGGTGGAGCGCTACGGGCTCCCCCCGGAGCAGATGCCCGACTTCCGCGGGCTGGTGGGCGACAGCAGCGACAACCTGCCGGGCGTGCGCGGCATCGGCGAGAAGGGCGCGGCGCAGCTGATCCAGAAGTACGGCTCGCTGGACGAGGTCCTCGCCCACGCGGAGGAGCAGACCCCCAAGCGGCGCGAGGCGCTGATCACCGGCGCCGACGACGCCCGCACCACCCGCGACCTCGCCCGCATCGTGCGCGACGCCCCGGTGGACCTCGATCCCGAGGAGGTGCCGCCGCTGGTGATGGACCCCGACCGGCTGGCGCTGCTGCGGGACCTGTTCACGCGGTGGGAGTTCACCTCCCTGGTGCGGCGCCTGTCCGAGCTCTCCCGGGACGGTTCGGGCCCCGACGCGGCGGTGGCGGCGGTCACCCGCACCGTGGAGGTGGAGGAGGTGGCCCCGGAGGCGGTTGCGATGCGCCTCGCCGGCGCCGCCGAGGCCGGCCTCGTGGCCCGGGACGGCCGCTTCGCCGTCGCGCCGCCGGAGGGCGGCGTGCTGACCGGGGAGCTCGCCGGCGGCGAGGGGGCGCTGGTGGCCGCCCTCGCCGGCCTGCGGGTGGCGGCCCACGACGCCAAGGCGCTCCCGTACGCGCTGCAGGACGCCGGGCTGCGGGTGGCGCACGACACCATGGTCGCCGCCTACCTGCTGGAACCGCGCCGGCGCGGCTACCCCCTGGCCGAGGTGGCGCACGACGCGGGGCTCGGCGTGGAGGGCACCGAGGACGAGCTCGCCCGGGAGGCCGCCCTCGTGGCCGACCTGGCCGCCCGCCAGGGGCCGCGCCTCGCGGACGGGGGTCTCGAGGACCTGTACCGCGACATCGAGATGCCCCTGGTGGACGTGCTGGCCGCGATGGAGCGGGCCGGCGTGCGGCTGGACACGGCGCGCCTCGCGGAGATCGCCGCCCGGGTCCGCGACCGCGCCGAGGAACTGCGCGACCAGATCTGGGAGATGGCCGGCGAGGAGTTCGTGATCGACTCGCCCAAGCAGCTCGGCCGGATCCTGTTCGAGGTGCTCGGGCTGCCCACGTTCCGCAAGGGCAAGACCGGCTGGTCGACCGACCGCCAGGTGCTGAAGCTGCTGGAGCCCAAGCACCCGGTCATCGGGCTCATCGGGCAGTACCGGGAGCTCACCAAACTCGACAACACGTACCTGTCGGCGCTGCCCGATCTGGTGGGCGCCGACGGCCGCCTGCACACCACCTTCAACCAGACGGTTGCCGAGACGGGGCGCCTGTCGTCCACCCACCCCAACCTGCAGAACATCCCGATCCGCACCGCGGTGGGGCGCGAGATCCGCGACGCCTTCGTCGCGGAGGAGGGCCACCGCATCATCTCGTGCGACTACAGCCAGGTGGAGCTGCGGCTGATGGCGCACGCATCGGGCGAGCCCACGCTGCGCGAGGCCTTCCTGCGCGGCGAGGACGTCCACCGCGCCACCGCGGCGGAGGTGTTCGGGATGGCCCCGGGCGACGTCGACCGCGTCACCCGCGACCGCGCCAAGGCCGTCAACTTCGGGATCATGTACGGCATCTCGGACTTCGGGCTGTCGGAGCAGCTGGGCATCCCGCGGGCCGACGCGAAGGCCTACATCGAGACTTACCTCGCCCGCTACCCGCGGGTGCGCGCCTTCATCGACCGCACGGTCGCGGGCGCGGCCCAGGACGGGTACGTCACCACCCTGCTCGGCCGCCGCCGCCCCATCCCCGAGCTCACCGGGCGCACCCTGCAGCAGCGCCAGCTGGGAGAGCGGCTCGCGGTGAACACGGTGATCCAGGGCACCGCCGCCGACATCATCAAGCTCGCGATGGTGCGCGCGCACGCCGCCCTTGGCGCCGCCGGCCTGCGCACGCGGCTGATCCTGCAGATCCACGACGAGCTGCTGTTCGAGGCCCCCGAGGACGAGGTGGAGGCGGCGATCACGCACGCACGGGCCGCCATGGTCAACGCCTTCACCCTGGACCCGCCGCTCGCCGTGGACGTGGGGGTGGGGACGACGTGGCGGGACGCGAAGGCCTAGCGGGCCCGGCGGTGCCGGAGCCCGACCACTACGCCGTGCTCGAGGTGTCGGTCACGGCCCGCGTGGAGGTGATCCGCGCGGCGTTCACGACGCTCCGCGAGATCGCCTGCCGCGACGAGAGCGATAATGGCCTGCGGATGCTGATCGCCCTCAACCATGCCCATCGCGTGCTGACCGACGCCGAGGCGCGGGCCCGCTACGACGCCCGGCGGGCCGGGACGTGAGCGCCCCGGCCGCGGTCCACCCCCTCGCGCCGCGCTTCGCCCAGGGCGTCACGGGCGTCCTGTGCCTGGAGGGTCTCCTGTTCGGGCAGCCGGCCGCGGTGGCGGTGGCGTTCGCCCTGGTGGCGATCGCGCTGGCGGCCCCGCGCCTGTCGCCGGTGGGCTGGGTCTTCCGGCGGATCGCGCCGCCCCCCCAGCGCATGGAGCCGGCCGCGCCCGTGCGGTTCTCGCAGGCGCTCGCCGTGCTGTTCCTTGGCGTGGCCCTGGTGCTGTTCGCGGCCGGCGTCCCCACGGCCGAGTGGGTGCTTGCGGGCATGGTGGCGGCGCTCGCGCTGCTGTCGGCCCTCGCCGGGGTCTGCGTGGGCTGCGAGGTGTACCGGCTGGCGCTCGCGCGCCGGGGCGGCGGGGAGGGCGACGTGCGCGGCGACCTCGGCCTGGAGGGCCCCGGCCCCTGGCTGGTGGTGCTCACCGCCCCCGGCTGCGCGCGCTGCGAGCCCGCCGCGCGCGAACTGGAGGGCCTTGCGGGCGGACCGGTCGCGCGCGTCGACATCGTGCGGCGGCCGCGGGCCGGGCGCCTGCCCGTGCGCAGCGTGCCCGCGGTGCTGGCCGTGGGGTCCGACGGCCGGGTGCGCGCGCTGCGCGCGGGGCGCCTGGCGCGGCGCGACCTGGAGGCGGTCGCCCAGGCGGTCTGACCCCCGCCGCCCCTCGTGCAGGGGGCCGCACACCGCCCTATACTGGTCGTTCGGCGTCGTGCGCCGTCCGTCGGCGTCCGCGCGCCCCCGCACCATCATCCTGACAACGAGGAAACGACCGCTCCTTCATGGCAACCACTGATCTCGACACCCCCGTCATCGATCTCGACACCCCCGTCCGCACGCTCGACGGCCCCGAGTACATCGAGGTCGACGGCGTCCAGGTCCCCAACTACGACCTGACGATCCCGCTCTTCGACGAGGGGGACGTGGTCACGGGGAGGGTCGTCCGGGTCGACAAGGACGAGGTCCTGGTCGACATCGGATACAAGAGCGAGGGCGTCATCCCGATCGCCGAGCTCTCGATCCGGAAGTCGGTCAACGTCGAGGAGGAGGTCAGCCTCGGCGAGATGGTGGACGCCCTGGTCATGGTCAAGGAGGACCAGGACGGCCGGCTCATCCTCAGCAAGAAGCGCGCCCGCTTCGAGAAGGCCTGGAAGCGCATCGAGGCCGCGGCCGCGGCCGGCGAGAACGTCGAGGGCACCGTCATCGAGGTGGTCAAGGGCGGGCTCATCCTCGACCTGGGCGTGCGCGGCTTCCTGCCCGCGTCCCTGGTCGACATCCGCCGCGTGCAGGACCTCGACGAGTTCCTCGGGCGCAAGCTCGAGTGCAAGGTCATCGAGCTCAACCGCAACCGCAACAACGTCGTGCTGTCGCGGCGCGCGGTGCTGGAGGACGAGCGGCGCGAGGTGCGCCAGAAGATCCTCGACGAGCTGCAGCCCGGCCAGGTGGTCGAGGGCACCATCAGCAACATCGTCGACTTCGGCGCGTTCGTCGACCTCGAGGGCATCGACGGCCTCATCCACATCTCCGAGCTCTCCTGGAGCCACGTCAACCACCCGTCCGAGGTGCTGACGATCGGCGACAAGGTCGAGGTCAAGGTGCTCGACATCGACCGCGACCGCCAGCGCATCTCCCTGGGTCTCAAGCAGACCCAGGCGGACCCGTGGCAGAGCGTCATCGACGCGTACGACATCGGCGACGTGGTCGAGGGCAAGGTCACCAAGGTGGTCACCTTCGGCGCCTTCGTGGAGATCCACCCGGGGGTGGAGGGCCTGGTCCACATCTCGGAGCTGGCCGCCCACCACGTCGAGAACCCGCGCGAGGTCGTCAGCCAGGGCGAGGTCCTGTCGGTCCGCATCATCGAGATCGACGCCGACCGGCGGCGCCTGTCGCTGTCGCTCAAGCGCGTGGCCGACAGCGAGCAGATCCACCACCGCGGCGAGGCCGACGAGGAGTACGAGGACGACGGCTACGCGGACGTGGACGCCGCCGAGGAGTAGCGGTCCCCGCGGGACGCGAGGCGCAGGGGGGTCTCCGGGCGCGCGCTGCCGCGCCCGCCCCCGGCGTCCCCGCGTGCCTGGGTCTCACGGGCGGCATCGGCGCCGGCAAGTCGGCGGCGCTGGCCGCCTTCGCCCGGCGGGGCGCGGCGACGCTGTCGAGCGACGAGGTCGTGCACGCCCTGTACACGCGCCCCGACGTCGTCGCGGCGGTCGTCGCGCGTTTCGGCCCGGAGGTGCGAGGGGCGGAGGGCGGGGTCGACCGGCGCGCCGTCGGCGCCCGGGCGTTCGCCGAGCCCGACGGCATCCGCTTCCTGGAGGGGCTGCTGCACCCGCGGATCGGCGCGGCCCGCGAGGAGTGGCTGCGTGCCGAGCGATCGCGGGTGCCGCCGCCGCCGCTGCTGGTGTGCGAGGTGCCGCTGCTGTTCGAGGCCGGGCTCGCCGACCGCTTCGACGCGGTCGTCGTGGTGACGGCGCCGGAGGAGATCCGCCGCCGCCGGGTGGAGGCGCGCGGCCAGGCGTTCGCGGAGCGCGCGGGCCTGCAGTGGGACGAGGACCGCAAGGTGGCGGCCGCCGACCACCACCTGGTCAACGACGGCGACCTCGCCGACCTCGACGCGTGGGTGGGCGGCGTGTTCGCCGCGTACGCCCTCCGGCCGTGACCGCGGGGCTGCTCCCCCGCGCACGTCCGCACAATCGCGCGGGCCGCCTCGTCGCGGCGCTGCTGGTGCTGGCCGGGCTCGCCGCGGGCTGGTGGGCGGTGCATCAGGCGATGCCCGCCTGGTACGCCCGGCTGTGGTACCCGCTCGAGCACGAGACGGCCATCCGCCAGAACGCCGACCGCCACGACCTCGACCCGGCCCTCGTCGCCGGCGTGATCCATGCCGAGAGCGGCTGGGTGCCCGACTCCCGCTCGGGCGCGGGTGCGGTGGGGCTGATGCAGGTGCTGCCCGAGACCGCGCGCTTCATCGCGTCGCGGCCGGACCGCCCCAGCCCCTCGCCGGAGCGGCTCGAGGAGCCCGAGGTCAACATCGCCTACGGCACGTGGTACCTGCGCTACCTGGTCGACCGGCACGGGTCGGTCGACGTCGCGCTGGCGGCGTACAACGCCGGCGAGGGGGTGGTGCGCGGCTGGGAGACGCGCGCGCGGGCCCAGGGCCGCGCGTTCCGGGTGCCCGAGGACGTCCCGTTCGCCGAGACCCGCGCCTTCGTCCGGCGGGTGCGCGACCTGGCGCCGGTCTACCGCCGCGCCTACGGGGACGAACTCGGGCCCGCGGTGCCGGGACTCGCGCGGGTGTCCTCCGACCGCCCTGCGGCGGCGCCCGCGCCCTAGCGCCCGGCGGGGGGCGCCGGTAACGCCTCGGTGCATCGGGGGTGTGGGGGGTGTCCCCACCCCGAAGGAGGCGCCATGATCCGCCGTCCCGCGCACCGCACCCACCGCCGGCCGCTGCTCGCCGGCGTCGCGCTGGCCGCCCTCGGAGCGGGGGCCCCGCTCGCCCACGGCGCGGTGGTGTCGGCGGTGGACACCGTGCCGACGGGCACCGGGACCGACCTCGCCGTCGCCGCCGGCGACGGCCGCGTGGTCGCCGCGACCACCGACGGCGCACGGCTGCTGCTGCTGGACGCACAGACGCGTCAGGTGCTGCGCGACCGGGACCGGCAGAGCACGCGGCCCGTCCACGACCTCGCCGTGGACGCCGGGGGCAACCGGCTCTACGACCTCGAGACGAACCGCATCGTGGTGCGGCGCCTCGACACCCTCGCCCGGTTGCGCGTGATCGCGCTGCCGGCCGCCGAGCGGGCGCTCCACCTCGACATCGACCTCGCGCGCGGGCGGCTCTTCGTGGTCTCGCACCGCATCGGCGTCCCGGAGGCCCGGCAGGTCCGCCTGCGCACCGTGGTCGTCGCGACCGGCGAGCGCGTCGGCCTCGCGACGGACCTGGGCGAGCGTGCGACCGGCCTGGCGTACTCGCCGGCCCTGCGTCGGGTGCTGGTGGCCGACGGGGCGCGCAACGCCGTCGCCGTGGTGGCCTACGGCGCCGGCACGGGCGCGCTGACGGACACCGGGCAGCGGCTCGCCGTCGCCGACCGGCCCGCCGAGCTGACGCGCGTGGACGGCCCGGACGGGGACCGCGTCGCCCTCGCGGCCCGCGGCGGGCGCGTCCAGCTCATCCATCCGCGCCGCCCGCTACCGGGCGGCGCCTCGGAGGCCCGCGTGGTGGCGACGGTCGCGGTCGGCGGGACCGCGGAGTCGGTCGGGGTCTCGGAGGCGACGGACCGCCTCGCCGTGCTGACGACGGCGCCCACGGGTTCGCGGCTGCGATGGATCCAGCTCGACGCCGGCAACGTGATGACCACGGTGGAGTCGCGTCCCGTCGGGACCGCGGCGCGCAGGGTCGTGGTCGATCGCCGCAGTCACCGGGCCGTCGTCACCCGGCAGGCCGGGACGGCGCAGACGGTGTCCCGGTTCATCCCCGCGGTCCACGGCTTCCGGTTCGTGAACCTGTTCTCGACGCCGGCGGCGGTGACCTTCCCCGGCGTGGGCACCGTGCCGCTGGCGAGCATCCCCTACGGCCTGTGCGGGGGGATGTCGTTCGGGGCGCTCGACACGTTCCTCGCCGGCCGCACACGGCCCGACGACACGGCGACCCCGAACAGCGGCCCGGTGTTCGACTACGTGTTCGCGCGCCTGACCCACTCGCTGACGCCGGACCTCCTCGCGCGCTACGCGACCCTGCAGGCGCTGCCGCTCGGCGACGTCGGTCCGGTGCCCGGCCGACGTACGGTCACGCAGTCGGAGGCCGCCGCCATCCGCGCCTCTCTCGAGGCGGGACGGCCCGTGCCCCTCGGGGTCGTCCTGGTCGACGCCTCGCGCCCCATCTGGGAGAACCACCAGGTCCTCGCCATCGGGCGCTCGGTCGTCGACGGCGAGGTGGTCATCGAGGTCTACGACCCCAACTTCCCCGGCCGGTCCCGGTTCCTGTGGACGACCTCGCTGATGCAGACCGACTCCGACGCCCCCGGGGCGGCGGCGGAGGGCACCCCCTTCATGGCGTTCTTCTCGGCCGCCCCGGCGTACGCGCCGGTGACCCCGGGGTGGAACCCGCCCGCGGGCTGACCGGCCGCGCGCCGCGGGGCCCGCGCCCTACCCTGCGGGGGTGATCCACCCCTTCACGGCGGCGCACCGGGGCGGCCATGGGCCGCCCCTGGTGTGCCTGCACGGCGTCACCGACACCTGGCGCTCCTGGCAGCTCGTGCTGCCGCGCCTGCAGGCGCGGCACGACGTGCTGGCACCGACCCTGCCGGGCCACACCGGGGGCGCGCCGCTGTCGGCGCCGCCGACCCTGCCCGGCATGGTCGACGCCGTCGCGGCGACCATGGACGACGCCGGCATGCCGCGCGCCCACCTGGTCGGCAACTCGCTGGGCGGGTGGCTGGCCCTGGCGCTCGCCGCGCGTGGCCGGGCCCTGTCCGTGGTGGCCCTCGCGCCGGCGGGCGGGTGGGAGCCGGGCGACGGGGTGCGGG
>DATMJR010000402.1:0-9986 GCA_035553775.1 Miltoncostaeaceae bacterium
CTAGCGGAGCAGCGACAGCACCGACTGCGGGGCCTGGTTGGCCTGCGAGAGCATCGACATGCCGGACTGCTGGAGGATCTGGTTCTTGGTGAACGTGATCATCTCCTTGGCCATGTCGGCGTCGCGGATCCGCGACTCGGCCGCCTGGAGGTTCTCCGCCATCAGGCCCAGACGGTTGATCGTCTGCTCCAGACGGTTCTGGATGGCACCCAGGTTGGCGCGGTTGGTGGTGACGGTGGAGATCGCCGCGTCGATCGAGGCGATGGCCGCCGACGCCGAGGCCGCGGTGGAGACCGCGATGCCCGACACGCCCAGCTGCTGCGTGGAGACGGTGCCGATCGTGAAGGCGATCGACTGGCCCGCGTTGGAGCCGACCTGCAGGGTGACGGCCGAGGCCGCCGTGGAGGCCGAACCCGACAGGATCTTGATCCCGTTGAAGTCCGTGTTGGTGCCCACCGTGTTGATCTCGGTGAGGACCTGCTGCACCTCGGCGTCCAGGTTGGCCCGCTGCGCGTCGGTCAGCGTGCCGTTGCTGGCCTGGACGGCCAGGTCACGGACGCGCTGCAGCATGTCGCCCACGTTGCCGAGGGCACCGTCGGCCACCTGCACCAGCGACACGCCGTCGAGGGCGTTCCGCGAGGCGACGTTCTGGCCGCGCACCTGCGAGCGCATGGTCTCCGACACGGCCAAGCCGGCGGCGTCGTCGGCGGCACGGTTGATGCGAAGACCGGACGACAGGCGCTCCATGGCCTTGCTCATGTCGCCCTGCGTGCCGCTGAGAACGCGGTGCGCGTTCATCGCCGACACGTTGTTGTAGATCGTGAGACCCATGATTCCTCCGTGAATCCCGGGTGATGAATGGTCTGCACGCGGTGCGCACACCTGGCCCCTGCCGCCATCCGGGCGGTGCGGGGTTGCGGTGTCGGCGTCCATGCCGGGGCACTGCGTCCAGGGGGGCTATCGGAGCCCCCGGCCGATCCCTTGAGGCGCCGGAGCGATCTCTAGGCGGAGTCCGCGTCGCCCATCATGCCGAGGGCCTCGTCGAGGGCCTCGCGGCTCGACCCGGCGGCCTCAACGTTCTGGGCCTGGATCTCCAGGAAGACCTCCTTCCGGAAGACCGGCACGTCGCGCGGCGCCTGGATGCCCAGCCGGACCTTCTCACCCAGGACGGAGAGCACCGAGACCTCGATGCTGTCGCCGATCATGATGCTCTGGTTCGCCTTACGCGTGAGCACGAGCATGGTCTTCGAGGCCTCCTTGCGCCGAGTGGGATGCTCCCAGCGCGACCCGTGGCCGCACAGGCGGTAGTATGTCTGGTCTGCCCGCGCCCTGCTACGAACCCACGGGGAGGATGCTTGCTGTACGGACGTCGCCTTGACGAGGCCCTGGAGCACGTCGACGGCTCGCGCTACGCGCTGGTCCACGCTGTGGCCAAGCGCGCCCGCCAGATCACCCTCTGGCTCACCGCCGACCCCGCCGAGCTCCGCGCCGAGGCCGCACCGCCGCCGGCCGCCGGCGAGCTCGTCACCCGCGACCCGGTCGCCCTCGCCGAGGCCGAGATCCTCCAGGGCGAGGTGCGCGTGCGCTGGGACCCGGACGGCACCGCCGACGACCTCGAGCGCGTCGAGCCCGGCGTCGACCCGCTGGAGCAGGACGAGCTGCTGCTCGAGACCCTGCCCGACGACGACGACGAGACCGACCTGGGCCCCGACGAGGACCCCGGCCTCACGCCCGCGCTCGTGCAGGTGCTGGAGGGCGAGCCCGCCGCCGCGGAGGACGAGGACGACGAGGAGGAGGAGGAGCCCGAGGAGGTCGTCGCCGCCCCGGTGGCCGAGGAGGAGTTCCCCGCGGCCGACGAGGAGTTCACCGAGGTGAGCATGGACGACCTCGCCGAGGAGGAGGAGGCCGCGGGGGCCGAGGAGGAGGAGCTCTAGCCCCCGCGGACGGTGGTGCCGCGCGGGGCCGTGTGACGCCCCCGCGGACGGTGGTGCCGCGCGGGGCCGTATGACGCCCCCGCGGACGGTGGTGCCGCGCGGGGCCCTCAGCCGGCGGCGACCACCCGGTCGCGGCCCGCGTCCTTCGCCCGGTACAGGGCGGCGTCGGCCCGCGCGGTGAGGGCCGCGGCGTCCTCCGCCCGGTCCCACCCGGCGACGCCGATCGAGCAGGTGGCGTCCCCCGGCGTGGCGCGGCGCATGCGCTCGCACACCACCCGGGCCTCCTCGAGCCCGCAGCCGGCCATCACCAGCAGGAACTCCTCACCCCCGTGGCGCGCCAGCAGGTCGTCGGCGCGCACGACGGCGCGCCAGGCCGCGGCGGCGGCGCGCAGCAGGTCGTCGCCGGCGGCGTGCCCCCGCGTGTCGTTGAAGCGCTTGAAGTGGTCGATGTCGGCGAGCCCCACGCACACGTCCCCGCCGCCCCGGCGCGCACGGGCCAGCTCCGCCTCCAGCCGCTCGATCCCCGCGCGGCGGTTCGGCAGCGCGGTGAGGTCGTCGGTGAGCGCACGGCGGGCGAGCTCCTCGTGCAGGCGCGTGCGCTCGAGGGCCGCGCCCCCCTGCATCGCGCAGCCGCGCATGAAGCGCTCCGCGCCGCCGGGGTCCGCCCCGTCCGTGCCCGGGCGCCGCAGCACCCAGCCGAGCACCCGGTCGTCGGTCCCCATGGCGAGGACCGTGAAGGCGTCGTCCCGGGGGGCGCCCGCGCCGTGGGCGGCCACCAGGGTTTCCACGATCCCCGGGTCGCCGTAGGCGCCCACGAGACGCGGATGACCCTCACCGGCCAGCAGGATCGCCAGGCTGCCGCCCGGGTCGGCCTCCGCCGCCGCCTCCTGCAGCACGCCGACGACCTCGTCCGACGTCCGGGCGGTGGCGAGCGTGGCCGTGAGGGTCAGCAGGCGCTCGGTCCAGGCCCGCGCCGTCAGCTCGCGATCGCGCATGAGCCGCAGCTCACGCTCGTAGGCGCGCCGCCGGGAGGCGCCGACGAGCACCGCGCGCACGGCGACCGGCCGCCCCGACGCGTCGTGCACCGTGGCGGCCTCGAGCAGCGCGTGCACCCGCCGCCCGTCCGCGTGCAGCAGCTCGACGGGTGCCTCGGCCGCCCGGCCCTCCGCCCGGAGGGCCGGGCGGAGGTGCGCCTCGAGGTAGCCCCGCGACCCCGGCGCGAGGATCTCGCGCAGGTCGCGGCCGTCCAGGTCGTCCCGCCCCGTCCATCGCCGTAGCGTCGCGTTCGCGCGCACGATCCGCGCCTCCGGCGACAGCACCAGGTAGCCGCACGGCGCGTCCTCGAACAGGGCGTCGGGATCGTCGATCCGTTCGGCCGTGGGCACGGCGGCGCCGGCCGTCACACGAAGGCGCGGATCGCCGCGGTCGTGGCCTCCGGTGCGCTCAGGTGCGGGTAGTGGCCGGCGGCGTCCAGCTGCGTGAGCGCGGCGCGCGGCAGGCGCTCCGCGACGTAGTGCGCGACGGGGAGGGGGACGATCGCGTCGTCGCGCGCCTGCAGGACGAGGGTGGGCAGATCGGCGGCCGGCAGGTCGGCGCGGTGGTCACACATGAACGTCACGCGGGCGAAGTGGGCGGCGATGTGCGGGTCGGTGCGTCCGAACGACGCCTGCAGCTCGTCGGCGAGGGCGGGGCGCTCGGCGTTCGCCATCACCACGGGGGCCATGGTGCAGGCCCATGCGACATAGTCGCTCTCCAGGGCGTCGAGCAGCCCCGCGACGTCCTCGGCCGTGAACCCGCCGACGTAGCCCGTCGGCTCGTCGTCGACGTAGCGGGGGGAGGCCCCCACCAGGACGAGCTTGTCGAAGAGATCGGGCGCCGCCGCGGCGGCGAGCACGCCGATCATCGCGCTCACGGAGTGGCCCACGAAAACGACGGGGGGCAGGGCGAGTTCCCGCAGCAGCGTGACGACGTCGCGCGCGTAGCCGCGCAGCGTGCCGTGACGGATGGGATCCCAGGCGGACGCGTCCGAGTCACCCGCCCCCAGGTGGTCGAACAGGACCACCCGGTGCCGGCCGGCGAAGGCGGGTGCGACGCCCCGCCACATGCTCTGGTCGCATCCGAATCCGTGGGCGAACACCAGCGGCGGCCCGTCCTCGGGTCCGCTGAAGGTGACGTGATGGCGCGCCTGGGCGGTCATGGGGTCTCCGTTCCGAGATCTCGTACGCCTCTCGGCACCGCGACCCGCCGCCGCGAGGATCCGGGGCGATTTCCCGACCCGGCCGCACGCGGCCTGCGGGAAGCCCGCACACCCGCTCCGGCCCGTCCCGCATGCCCGCGGGCCCGCGCGCCCGGGCCGCCGAGCGACTAGGGTGCCGCGTCGTGCCCGCCCCCGCGACCGCCCTCCTGGTGATCGACCTGATCGACACCTTCGACCACCCCAGCGGGGACGAGCTGCTGGAGGGCGTCCGCCGGCGCATCGACGGCATCACCGGCGCGATCTCCTTCGCGCGGGAGCGCGGCTGGCCGGTGGTCTACGTCAACGACGACCGGGGCGCCTGGGACGGGGACGCGCCGGCGCTCGTGCGGGAGGCGGTGGAGCGCGGCCGGGGCGGCGATCTCGTCGCCCGGCTGGCGCCCGTGCCGGGCGACCGGTTCGTGATGAAGCCGGGCTACAGCGGCTTCGACCACACCCCCCTCGCGCCCCTGCTGGAACAGCTGGGCGTGACGCGGGTGGTGCTCACCGGAGCCGCCACCGAGATGTGCGTGCGCGACACGGCGATCGACGCCACGCGGCGGGGGCTCGAGGTCGCCGTCGTCGCGTCGGCGTGCGTGGGCACCGACGCCGACGACGAGCGTCTGGCGCTCCGGGCCATGGAGCGGCTCATCCGCGCACGGGTGGTGGAGCGGGTCGCCGACCTGGCCGGCTGACGACGGCTACGGGGCGCGCAGCAGCCCTCCGTCCACCGGCAGGGCGATCCCGGTGACGTAGGCGGCGGGCTCCCCGCACAGGAACGCGGCGACGGCCGCGAACTCCTCCGGCGTCCCCGTGCGCCCGGCGGGCACGTCGCGGCGCGCCGCCTCCTGGGCCGCCTCGGAGGACCCCGCCAGGGACGCGAGCCGGTCCGTGAGGATCCGGCCCGGCATCACCGTGTTGACGGTCACGCCGTCGGCGGCCACCTCGCGCGCCAGCGTCTTGAACACGGCCAGGGCCGCCGCGCGCTCGGCGTTCGACAGCACCAGCGCCGGGTTCGGCTCGCGCACCGTCGTCGAACCGACGTTGAGGATCCGCCCCCAGCCGCGGGCGCGCATGCCGGGCAGCACTGCCCGGATCAGCGCCAGCGGGGCCAGCACCAGGTCGCGGTGCGCCGTCTCCCAGGCGCCGGCGCCGAATGCGAGCGGGTCGGCGCCGGGCGGCGGCCCCCCGGTGTTGCACACCAGCACGTCCACGGGCCCCAGCCGGTCCGTCGCCGCGGCCACCAGGGCGGCCGCGCCCTCCAGGTCGGCGCTGTCCCAGACCAGGCCCTCGGCGCCGATCCCGGCGGCCGTCGCCCGGATGCGCTCCGCCGAGCGCGACGAGATCGCCACGCGCGCGCCCTCGGCGACGAGGCGGGCCGCGACGGCACGGCCGATCCCGGCCGAGGCGCCGGTGACGAGGGCGACGCGCCCCTGCAGCCCGAGGTCCACAGGGGCCAGGCTATCGCCGTCGGTCTGCCCCGCCGTTGCATCGAACATGCGTTCGTATATCCTGCGCCGCCCATGGCCGACCCCCGCGACGTCGTCGACGAGATCGAGACCCTCTGCCGGCTCAACATGAGCGAGCACGAGGCCGAGCGGCTGGTGGGCTGGATCGCCTGGCGCACGGGGCGCAACCAGGCGATGGCGGGCGACGCGGACGCGCTCACCCGCCTGCGTCACGCGCTCGTGCACTGGCTCGACCCCCACCAGCGCGCGCGCCTGCTGGGGTGGATGCGGGTCCGGCTCGACCGGGGGGATCCGCTGGTGCCGCGGTAGCGCCCGCGCGGCCGCGGCCGCCGGGAACCGGGGCGGCCGCCGCGGCGACCAGGGCGGTCGCGAGGGCCACGGTCTCGGGTCGCCGGACTCCCGCCGCCGGACCCAGCCCCTGCCAGGTGGGCAGCTGCAGCACGTGGCGCAGCACGGCGCCGACCCGCGCACGCGCCCGGCCGCGCAGCCCGCGCCCGGCCATCAGCACCTCGGTCATGCCGGTGAGCCCCGCCTCCCAGCGGGCCAGGTTCTCGTCCATGGCGGGCACGCCGTGGGCGCCCGCGAACACGACGGCCAGCTCGTCGCCCGCCGCCTCGTACCAGGCGTAGAGCTCCTCGAGGGCCCGGGCGAGGCGGGTGCCGGGGTCGGGCACGCCCGCCCACGCCGCGACGTCCGGGAAGGGGTGGAGCTCCATCCACAGGTGGCTGCAGGCGCCGAACAGCGACCGCTCGTCGGGGAAGTGCGCGTACACCGTGTGCCGCTGGACGCCGGCCGCCGCGGCCACCGCGCTGATCGACGTGCGCGCCGGCCCCACCGTGGTGTGCAGGCGCATGGCGGCCTCCACGATGCGCCGCCGCGTCTCGGCCTGGCGGGCGGCGCGGCGCCCGCGCGGGTGTCGGTCGTCGTCCGTTGTCACTGCACACGAGTGTACCCGGACTTGACGGACCGGCGCAGTGTGGAGTACGGTCGCACCACCCGCATCACTGCACACGGATGTGCAGTTATAGGATACTCGGTGCACACGGGTGTACCGCGATCGAGGAGGATCACAGATGCAGGCCGTCGACCTCGCCCAGGTGGAGACGATGGAGGTGGAGTCGGCCCTCGACCCCGCACGCCGCGTCCGGGTGGCGTTCCCCTTCTCCAGCAGCACCGGCACCGCCGCCAGCGCCGCCGTCTACTTCGAGCTGGACCCCGGCACGCACGTGGGCGTGCACACCGACTCGTCCGAGGAGTTCCTGGTGATCCTCGAGGGCTCGGGCGAGGGCCTCGTGGGCGATGAGACCGCCCCGGTGCACGCCGGCCAGGTCGTCCTGGTGCCGCCGATGGTGCGGCACGACATCACCAACACCGGCGACGGCCCGCTGCGGGTGTTCGGCACCTTCGCCGGCTCCACGAACGTCGCGACCTTCGAGGAGCCCGTGGCCCCCGGCGGCCCGCAGGTGTTCGTGATCGGCGCGCCGGTGCCGGTGGCGCTGCCGCTGGAGGTCGCGCAGCCCGCGTAGGCCGCGACCGTGGGGAGTCGCCCGCCGGGGAACCCGGCGGGCGACTCCCCTACGCGCCCAGGCGGTGGCGCGTGTGGTACTGGTCGGACAGCAGCACGACCTGCTTGGCCAGCCGCTCGGCGATGTTGAACACCACGGGCGCGCGCAGGTTGACGGTGACGCCCCCCTCCCGGGGCACGGTGAGGATCACCATCACGCGCGCGTCCTCGAACGACCGCAGCCGCAGCTGTCCGGCGTCGGCATCGGAGATCTCGGGCGCGTAGTCGGCGACGACGCTCCAGGGGTCCGTGACGATGAACGCGTGGAACGGCGGGTCGAGGGCCTGCAGCCACAGCACGCTGCCGCTGGCGGCCCCGTCCGCCCGGCTGTGGGGCACCAGCGCGTAGCGGACGCAGCCCGCGAAGCCCGGCACGGGCTCGCAGAACCGCACCACGTCGCCCTCGTCGACCTCGATGTCGCCGAGCACCTGCGAACGCACCGCGACGCGGGGCGGTGCGTCCGTGGCGGCTGCCCGTGTGGTCGTCATCTCCACTCCCTGGGATTCGTCGGCGCCTACTGCTGCAGCAGCCGGAGGACGCCCTGGCTGGCCTGGTTGGCCTGGGCCAGCATCGCCGTGCCGGACTGCTCCAGGATCTGGCGCTTGGTGAGCTCGATCATCTCCGAGGCCATGTCGGCGTCCCGGATGCGGGATTCGGCCGCCTGGAGGTTCTCGGCAGTCAGGCGCAGACGGTTGATGGTCTGCTCGAGCCGGTTCTGGATCGCGCCCATGTCGGCGCGCGTGGTGTTGACGGACCGGATGGCCGCGTCGATGGACGCGATCGCGGCGGAGGCGCTGACGGCGGTCGACACCGCGATGCCCGACACGCCCAGCTGCGTCGTGTTCATCGTGGCGATCGTGAAGGCGATCGACTGCGCCGACTCGGCGCCCACCTGGAGGGTCACGGCGCACGCGGCGCTCGAGACGGACCCCGACAGGATCTTCAACCCGTTGAAGTCGGTGTCCGAGGAGACGCGGTTCACCTCGGCGAGCAGCGCCTGCACCTCGGAGTTGAGGTTGCCGCGCTGCTGGTCGGTGAGGGTGCCGTTGGCCGCCTGCACGGCCAGGTCGCGCATGCGCTGCAGCATGTCGTTGACGCCCGCGAGGGCGCCGTCGGCCACCTGCACCAGTGAGACGCCGTCCATCGCGTTGCGGGCGGCCACGCTCATGCCGCGGATCTTGGTGCGCATCTCCTCGCTCACCGCGAGGCCGGCGGCGTCGTCGGCCGCCCGGTTGATGCGCAGACCCGACGACAGCTTCTCCATCGTCCGCGTCATCGCCGTGTTGTTGACGGTGAGCTGACGGTGGGCGTTCTGCGCCTCGACGTTGTTGTAGATCCGCAGACCCATCGGATTGTCCTTTCTCGCCTGTCATCCGTCGCCCGCGCCTCTCGCGCGCGACCCTGGACGTTCAGACGGGGCGGGACATCCGTGTCCACCCTCACCCTGCCTGTGCTCCCCGGGCCGCCCATCGGCGTCCCGGCGCTCCCGTGGCCTCCGCCGCCCGCCGCCGGCGCCCCGTCCATGGGGCTCGGCCGCCCCGGTGCGCCGTGACGACGCACCGGGTGCGATGGCGACCTCGGGTCCCTCCCCCTTCCGACCCTCCCGTTCGATCCCGGGCCCCTGCCGGGCCCTCTCCATCCCGGGTCCGCACCGGCACGCCGGCGCCG
Organism: Miltoncostaeaceae bacterium; assembly: GCA_035553775.1. Classification (GTDB taxonomy): domain Bacteria; phylum Actinomycetota; class Thermoleophilia; order Miltoncostaeales; family Miltoncostaeaceae; genus DATMJR01. Next base: position 8,869 of record DATMJR010000402.1, read on the forward strand.
GATCCCACGGGCCCCCTATCGGTGGACGCGACGCGGACTTGAGCGCCGGCCGGCGCCGCGCGGCAGCGGGGCGATCGCGTTTCCCGGCGGGGGTCACGGGAACGGCCCCTGCGTGCCCCTTCCGGACGCCCATCCCGCGCCCGCCCGGCGGGCCCGGGACGACGGCGCGGCACTCGATCTCCGGCTGCCGGCGACGCTGCCGGCCGGGCCGGCCGCCCGCAGCGCGCTGCAGCACCTGTCCGTGCCGCTGCCGCCCGACCGGCTGGCCGACGTGCTGCTCGCCCTGACCGAGGCGGTCACCAATGCCGCGCTGCACGCGGAGCCGCGCGACGGCTGCGTGCGCGTGCGGGCCTGGGTGGACGGCGACTGCCTGCGGATCACCGTCAGCGACCGCGGGCGGGGCTTCGACCCGGACGCCGGCGAGCGGGGCCCGCGCACCGGGCTCGGCGTCGGCCTGCGGCTGATGCGCGCCCTGGCCGACGAGTCGGAGATCCGCACCCCGCCCGGCGGCGGCGCGGAGATCCGGTTGGCGTTCCGGCCGTAGGCCCCCCCCGCCGCGGACGGGGGTGCCGCGGCGGTCGCTTCTCCGCGCGGACGGGGGTGCCGCGGCGGGCGTCCGGCCACGGACGGGCCGCGTGCGCGGGTGGCCGCCGGCCACCCGCGCACCGGAACCGCTACACGCGGAAGGCCCCCGCGGCCCGGTCGAGCTCGGCCGCGAGATCGGCGAGCGCGGACGCGGACGCCGCCAGCTCCTCCACGGATGCGCTCGTCTCCTCGGTGGTCGCGGCGACCTCCTCGGTGGCCGCGGCGTTCTCCTCGGAGACGGCCGCGACGGACGACATCGCGTTCTGCACCTGCTGGGCGCCGGCCTCCAGCTGCTGCGCGGCGGCGGCGACCTGCGACACCTCGGCCGCAACCCGGCCGACCCGCTCGCGGATGCTCTCGAAGGCATCCCCGGCGGCCGTGACGCGCTCGGCCCCGGCGGTCACCTCGCGGCGGCCCTCGTCCATCGCGCCCACGGCGCGCTCGGTCTCGGCCTGGATGTCGCGGATGATGCCCGCGATCGAGCCCGCGGCGGCCTGCGACTCCTCGGCCAGCTTGCGGACCTCCTCGGCGAC
>DATMJR010000403.1:0-6697 GCA_035553775.1 Miltoncostaeaceae bacterium
GCTTTGAGCGCCCCCGATGCGACGAGCGCGAGGAGCGCGCTCATGACGAGGGGCAACGAGCCCCGGTCGACGCGCGGCAGTGCGAGGTCGCCGCCCAGGCGCCAGAGCGCGAGCGCAGCCGAGGTGAGCGCGAGGGCGACCCCCGCCGCCCGCGCGAGCCCGGACCGGCGGGGGGGCGACCACGGCCAGCGCGCCCCATGCCGGAGCGTCGGCGGCTGCCGCGTCAACGGGCTGCGGCCGCGGCGTCGCCCTCCCGGACTGCGGCGCAGCCGAGGAGCGGGTGTCCGATGGCGGCTACAACGACCACCGGGGGCCCGTTTGGTTCGCAGGCCCGGTCCACCAGCGTATCCCGCACACCGGGCCGAGTCCGGCGAGACCTACCTCGGGACGGTGAACGGGGCCGACTCCTCCACCAGCCGTCGAGGCGCTCTCCCGCGCCGACGGTCGTCGCGGCGTACCCCGTCGGCCGACGACCCCGACCAGCGCGCGGTGATCGTCGCCATGCGGGCGCCGGCGCCGAGCGGCCGGGGTGACCAGAACCGGTCCGGCGCGGCGAGCGCCGTGGACCTCACACATAGTCCGGACGCGGGCCCTCACCGCTGCGCGGCGTCGCGTGCGGAGGGGCACCGGCAGGCGGTACGGCCGCATGAGGCGCGCCCGCCCGAAGCCGCGCCAGCGCGATCGTGATCAGCAGCGGCGCTGACAGTGCCAGCCACGGCTGGACGGGGGCGAACCAGGTCACCGCCCCGGCGGCCCCAAGCACGGCGACGACCACCTTGTTGCACACCGGGCAGCCCACGGCGAGCCAAGCCGCGGTCGCGCCCGCTCCCGCCACGCCGCGGCTCCTACGGCGGCAGGCCGGCGGGCGAGCGAGTGCGGCGCTCACGTAGACGCCCGCGAGGAGCGACGTGAGGGCCCATACGGGGACGGTCCACCACGGCGCCGGCGTCATCCGCATGAACCACGGATTGGGCAGGACGTCGGTCGGCACGCCGGCCGCCACGGCGACCGCCACGGCTGCACCCACCCCGGCCACGATTCGACGGGGGCGCGCGGGCAGTGTTGTCGCGCGCGAGCCCAACACGGTGGGGGACGCGTGGTCGGCACAGGCGCCCATGCAGCGGAGCCTACGAACCGCGCGTGGAGAGGGTGTGAAGAGGGGCCGAGATCGGGCGGTGCGGGGCCCCGCGGGGCCTGGTCACCGGTGTCGATGCCGGGCCGTGATGGCCGCAGGCCTCACGCCCCTCCAGCCGCGTTCGGCCCGCCCCTGCTCCAGTAAGAAGGCTCGGTGCCGGGCGGTCACTGCGACCCGCTCGTAGCCGACGCGCCGGGCCGTATCGGGCGACCTTCCACCCGCCTGGGGGTCAGCCGGAGGAAGCGGGCGCAGAACGGACGGTCCAATCCGCACCCGTCGACGATACGAGAACCGTCCCGTCATGCAGCGCCACCAGGATCTCCTCTGCCGTCGCCGTCACCGCGCCCGGTTCTCCGCCGACGGTGCCCCTGACCTGCCAGTGCGACCCCCGGTCGTCGCTCACCCGGACCTGGCCGCTCAGGTCGACTGCGTACAGGCGGTCGCTGGCCGGCCACGCGAGCAGGGCAGGTGCACCGCCCGCCGGTGTCCAGGTCCGGCCCCCGTCCGTCGAGCGGTGCAGCCCGGACGCGCCCGACGCGAGCAGCTCCCCCGGGCGACCCGGGCGGATGACGAGATCGAGGAGGGGCTCGGGAGCGCGCCGGCGCTGCCAGCTGCGGCCTCCGTTCGGACTCACCAGCAGCCGTCCCGAGACGCTGTCGAACCCGTACACGCGGTCGCCCTGTGCGCGCAGCACGTGGAAGTCGGCGCGTCCCAGGAGCGAGACGGGCCGCCAGGTGCGGCCGGCGTCCTCTGAGCGGATAAGGCCGAGCAGCGGTGGCAGGTCGTCGCGGAGGTCCGGGTGCCCGGAGCCCAGGAACCGGTCGGGCCCGACCACCGTGAACCCCATCGTGTCCTGGCGGCGGTCTCCGATGCGCGCGGCCGATCGTTCGCCCTCGCCGACGCGGAAGAGACCCGTGTGGGTCGCGATCACCAACGACCCGTCGGCGGGGTTGATCCCCAGGCCGTGGACGTGAGCCGGCCCCGCGTCGATGGTGCGCCCACCGGCCGTCACGTCCTCCCGGTCGGTGCTGCAGGCCGCCGCTGTCCCCGCGAGCAGCACGCATGTCGCGATCAGTGCCGCACGGAGCCGTCGAGCCGGGGTCACCGGCCGCTGACAGCGGATCGAGGTGGACGCGCGGGGCGATCGCCACCTGCGCACCCCTCCACCGGGGGGATGGGGATCGTCGCCGGTCACCTCGTCGAGGATGGCAGGAACGCCGCGCGTCCGGTGCCGCATCAGTCGGACTCCGTCGCGACCGGCTGTCCGCAGAGCCCCGGCCGGAAGCGCAGGTATGCCGCCATCGTCCCGCAGACCGCGGGCGCCGCGGCCGTCGCGCCCGTGCCGCCGTGCTCGACGACGACCGCGACGACAATCCTCGGATCATCGAAGGGCCCGTACCCGACGAACCAGGAGTGGTCCTCGCGGTCCGGCTGCCCGGACTCGGCCGTCCCGGTCTTGCCGGCGATGGTGGGTCCGCCGGCGGCCGCCACAGGGGCGAACACGCCGCTCGCGGTCCCGCCGTCCCCGTTGGCTGCCAGTCGCAGGCCTTCCCTCACCGTCGCCAGGGTGTCGGGCGCGAGCGCGACCCGCCGGGCGGGGGCGGGTGGCGCGAAGCGGCGGATCACCTGCCCGGTCGGACCGACCACCGCCGACGCGACGCGCGGAGTGACCAGGGTCCCGCCGTTGGCGATCGCGGCGTAGGCGACGGCCATCTGCAGCGGGGTCACCTCGAGGTAGCCCTGCCCCACGGTCATGTTGATGTCGTCGCCGGGCTTCCAGTAGTTGTTGTCGGAGTCGCTCGCGAAGTACTCCGACTTCCACCGGGCGCTCGGGACGCGGCCCTCCCCCTCCTGGGGCAGGTCGATGTCCGTCGGCCGGCCGAAGCCGAACCGCTGCGCCCAGATCTGCTGGAACTCCTCGCGCTCCTTGAGGCGGCGCTCATAGAAGCGCGATCCCAGGGCGTAGAAGAACGTGTCACTCGAGTACATCATCGCCAGCGGCGGCGTCAGCAGTCCGTGCGACTGGCGCCGGAAGTTCGGGAAGACGGTTCCGTAGAGCTCCAGCTCCGCCGGGGAGCCGATCTGCTCGCCGGGCGACAGCAGGCCAAGCTCAAGGGCCGACGACAGCGTCACGGCCTTGAACGTCGAACCGGGCGGGTATTGGCCCTGGGTCGCGCGCGGGAACAGGGGGCGCCGCGGATCCCGGTTGTAGCGGGTCAGCAGCGCCGACCGGTTGCGCGCGTACGCGTCCGGGGCGAAGGCCGGATGCGAGGCGAGCGCCAGTACCTCGCCGGTCCGCGGGTCGAGGGCCACCCCGGCGGCACCGGTCGCGCTCGGCGAGGCCGCCACGCGCCGCTGCAGCTCCCGCTCGAGCGCGAGCTGGGTGCGGAAATCGAGTGTCAGCTGGAGTGTGCTGCCCGGTGACGGGGGCGTCGTCGAGAGGGTGCCGCGGCCGGTCGGCTCGCCCGATGCCGTCACCTCCACGCGGCGCTCGCCCTTGACCCCGCGCAGGTAGCTCTCGTACTCGGCCTCGACGCCCGTGACGCCCACGAGCTCGTTGCCCACGTATCCCTGCGCGCGGTACCGCCGGTAGTCCTCGGCGAAGATCGGCCCGATGTAACCGAGGACGTGCGCGCCGGCGGTCCCCTCCGGATATGTCCGCACGAAGGTGCGCTCGAGCCCGATCCCGGGGAAGTCCCGAGCTCTCTCAGCCAGGGCGATCTGCAGGTCCTGCGGAACGTCCCGTGCGAGCACGACGGCCTCGAGAGGGGTCTCGCGTTCAGCGCGCGCGACCCTCGCACGAAGCGTGCGCACGGGCACCCCGAGCGCCGGGGCCAGCCGTCCGAGCACGGCGGGCCGGCGGGCGGCCGGCAGGTCGTCCGGACGGGCGACGATGTTCCAGCCCGGCCGATTCTGCGCGAATACGTGGCGCCCCGTCCGGTCGGTGATCACGCCCCGGGGTGCGGGCTCGGGGATGACCCGCACCCGGTTCTCCTCCGCGCGCTGGGCGTATGCCTGCCCACCGATCACCTGCAGGAACCACAGGCGCAGCAGCAGGATCGCGAGCAGTACGACGGCCGCGATTCCGAGGGCGGCGATCCGCACGGCCGCCGAGGGGGTGAGTGGTCCGCGGCCGGGGCGCACCGGCGCGGGCCGCGGTCGCCCGGGGGCGCGCGGCGCTGGGCGAAGCGTCGTCACCGCGTGTTCGGGCTCGCTGTGCTCGCGGATCCGACGCCCCTGGCGCACCTCCGACTCTGCTGCGCGGGGGTCGCGCGGGGCGCGCAGTCGCTCCGTCTCCCATCCACGCGGTCATCGTGTCCGCCGGCGCCGTCTCGCGCCGGGCGAATGTGGAGGGAGGGGGGAGGCCGCGTCAGGTAGGGAGTTGCGACGGCGCCCGGACCGCGCAGAGCACCAGTCCGACGAGGTCGCGCGCGGCCGGCCGGGCCGGCACGTGCGGACCGCCGGACAAGGCCGCAAGGCAGAAGCCCGCGAGCACCTCCGTCCGGATGTCCCCCCGGACGTCGCCCTGCTTGACGGCCTCGCTGAGCAGGTCGCACAGCAGCCCGTGCACCTCGTCCTGCGCCGACGCGACGTGGCCGCCCAGGTGGAGGGCGGGCGCGTGGGCGCCGTCGCGGAGCCACACAAGTGCGAGAAGGACCCGCTCCAGGCGCACCCAGGCGCGGCCGCTGCGGGCGGCGAGTCGGACGAGCTCACCCACGTGACGGCGGACCTCACGGGCGTGCCACTCCTGCAGCAGGGCGTCTGCGTCCGCGAAATTCCGGTACAGCGTCGCCCGTCCCACGCCCGCGGTTCGCGCCACCGCCGCCATCGTCACCGAACGTGGTCCCCCCGCTGCCACGAGCGTCCCCACCGCGTCGAGCACCGCCTCCTGCACGGCGCTGCGATGGCCCTCGACCGCCTCGCTCCAGCGACTCGTCACCTCGCCAGACTACCGCGGTGAGACGTAGCGTCTTGAATGAGACGCACTGTCTCGGCACACTCCGGCCATGCCGAGCGGTAGAAGCGCGGGAGGGGGCGATGAGGGGATGCCCCGGTGGGTGAGGGTCTTCGTCGCCGTCGCCGTCCTCATCGTCGTGCTGCTGGTGATCGTCGCGCTCGCGGGGGGCGGCCACGGTCCCGGTCGTCACCTCGCATCGGTCGCCACCGCCGGCCCGGCGGGCTCCGCGTCCACCGCCCGTTAGTGCCGCCGACCGCCCGCCGCGCCGTCCTGACCCTGCATGTGGCCGCGTCGGTGGGCTGGGCCGGGGCGGTCGCCGCGTTCCTCGTGCTGGCCCTGGCCGGGTTGGCATCGGACGACGCGACCGCGCGGGGCGTCTACGCGAGCATGGAGCTGCTCGGCTGGTGGCTGATCGTGCCGCTGAGCCTCGTCACCCTCGTCTCCGGGCACGTCCAGGCGCTCGGGACGCACTGGCGCCTGCTCCACCACTACTGGGTCGTGATCAAGCTCGTGATCACGGTGGTCGCGAGCATCCTCCTGGTCGTGCACATGGGCGCTGCGACGAGCGTCGCCGATGCCGCCCGAGACGGGGTGTCCGCGCGCGACGACGTCGGGGACCTGCGGGTGCAGCTGGCCGTCGACGCCGCCGCCGCGCTGCTGGTACTCCTGGTGGCGACGGCCCTGTCGGTCGTCAAGCCGGCAGGCCTGACACGCAGAGGCCGTCGGGCGGTCGCGCGCCGGAGAGGCGCACCCGCGACCTGACCGGGGCACCGCCTCACGGGGCGGCGCGCGGGTCGATGACGAACCGCCCCTCCCGCACCCGACCGGCGAGCACCTCGGGCCGAGGGGACCACCGGACGCCGCCTGCCTCCGCCAGGGGCCCGGACGTCGTCGGTGCCCCACCTCCAAGGGGCAGCGACGCCCCCTCGCACCGCGGCGGGCGCGACTCGGCGAGCGCGTCACAGACGCGTGCAGCGCCGTCGCGGGTCACGACCACGTAGGCCCGCACCAGCACGAGATCGCCGCCCAGACGGCCGCCGCGCAGACGTGCGACCGACAGATCGGCGCCGGGGGCAGGCGCAGCCGCGGCGGCCACGCCGCCGGTGGCGCCGGTGGGTTGGCCGGTGGTGGGGGCGTCACCGCCGCAGCCGGGGGCGAGGACTGCCACCACCAGCCCGACGACGAGGGCTCCGGTACGTCGCATCACCTCTCCTCGGGAGTGGACCTCTTCCAGGTCTACGACGCCCGCGCCCGCCCGGTCACCGCCGTCCACTCTTTCCTTCTTGCATACTCAGGGGGAGTACCCTTAGGATGCCGAGCAAGTACCCCCCCGGAGTACGAGGCACCCCGATGAGCGCATCGCACACACCCTCCTTCTCCCCGGCCGGACGGCGATGTCCGACCGCCTGCTGACGCCGTCGCGTCGCAGGCCCCTTCCGACGACACGTCACCACCGGCCGCCCGCCGTGCGGGCGAGAGAGGCACCGAGATGAACACCGCACACCCGCGGCGCTGGACGGCGCTCGCCGTCATCGCGCTGGCGCAGTTCATGGTCATCATGGACACGTCGATCATCGGCGTGGCCCTTCCCGACATTCAGGCCG
>DATMJR010000404.1:0-2758 GCA_035553775.1 Miltoncostaeaceae bacterium
GGACGCGACGGGGGCGACGGGCGCAGCCTGGAGGAGGCCGCCGCGGACCTGCCCGGGCGGATCGAGTTCCTGGCGGGCGACGTGCGGGAGGAGGCGACGCACGAGACGGCGGTCACGCGGTGCCGGGACGGCGCCGGGGGCCTGCACGCCTACGTCAACAACGCGGGCATCCTGGGCCCCGAGGGGCCGCTGCACGACACCACGCTCGAGAGCTGGGAGGAGGTCAACGCGGTCAACATGCGCGGCGTCTTCCTGGGCTGCCGCGCCGCGATCCGGGCGATGCGGGAGTCCGGCGGGGGCAGCATCGTCAACGTCGGGTCGATCCTGTCCCAGACCGCGGACCCGTTCCTTACCTCGTACACCGCCACCAAGCACGGCGTGCTCGGGCTCTCCCGCGCGATCGCCGTCGACTACGCCGCGGCCGGCATCCGCTGCAACACGGTGCTGCCGGGGGACATGGAGACGCCGATGATCCTCGAGTACTTCGCCGCGAGCGAGGATCCGGCCGCCGCGCGCGCCGAGATGGAGGGCGCCTACCCGATCCGGCGCATCGCCCGTCCCGAGGAGGTGGCGCGCGCGATCCTGTTCCTCGCCTCCGACGACGCGTCGTTCGTGACGGGCGCCGAGCTGCTGGTGGACGGCGCGCTCAACGTGAAGGCGTACTAGGGGATCCCGCCCCGCGCGGGGGCGGCGTCCCGGCGGGGGCGACCGGCAGGGTGGTCGTGAGGGCCACCAGGCGACGCCCCCGCCAATCGCGCCCCTCCAGCGTCACGCGGATGGCGGCCCCGCCGTCGTCCTCGACGCGCATGATCCCGTACTGCCCGGCACCGGAGTGGGCGCCCTCCGAGTAGGGGCCTCCGCGGACCGCCCCCGCCTCGTCGAGCGCCGCGGCGTGCAGCACGGGGAAGCCGGGCCCGCCCCCAGTTGCGTACCCGCTGTGGCTGCCGTCGTCCAGGGCGACCATATGGGCGTCGCCGCTCAGCATCACCAGGCTGCGCACGCCCCGCTCCCGGAGCGCGTCGGCGATGCGCCGCCGTTCGGTCGCGTACCCCGACCAGTCGTCGCCACCCTCCCGGCGGGCGGCGATCCACGGCACCGGGTTGACCCACACCGGCAGCTCCCCACGCCGGGTGGCGGCGGCCGCCTCGGCCAGCAGCCAGCGCCGCTGGGCGCGCCCGAGCATGCTCTTGGCCGCCGAATCGCTCGTTCCGGCCGGGCTGCGCGCCGAGCGGTTGTCGGTGAGGATCAGGCGGACGCGGCCGACCGTGAGCGCCTGCCCGATCGGCGCATCGGCCCCGGGCAGCGCCAGGGGGGCGTGGGGGACGAGCCGGCGGTAGGCGCGCATCGCCGCCCGGCGGCTGGGTGAGCGCGCGTCCGCGTCGTTGGTGCCGTAGTCGTGGTCGTCCCAGACGTAGGCGACGGGGACCGTGCGGTACAGCGCGGCCTGGGCGGGCGCGGACAGGGTGCGGTCGTAGGCCCGCAGGAAGCGGCGGTCGCTGTCGACGTCGACGTTCGCGTAGAAGAGGTCGCCGGTCTGGACGTACAGGAGGGGATCGAGCCGGCGGATGGCGTCGAACACGACGCCGTTCGAGCCGGTCGTCGCGCACGAGGCGACCGCGATCGTGAACGACGCGGGGCCGCGGGGAAGCGTGCGCACACGGCCGACCCGGGGGTCGTCCCGGCGGCCGTCGACCTCCACGGCGTAGTGGTAGGTGGTCCCCACGTCGAGGCCCGCCGCCCGCAGGGACACGACGCCGTCGGCGTCGGCGCGGCCCGCGTCGACGGCCCGGGCGTCGGCGAGGTCCCCCCGCCGGGCGACCAGCAGGCGGGCGTCCGCACGGGGGCGCACCAGGCGCGCCACCACGCGGAACCCCTGCGGCGTCGGCGCGCCGGACCACACCCACCGCACCGAGACCGCGGGGAGCGCCGGCGTGCGCGAGGTGGGGTGGAAGGGGCCGAAGGCGCGGTCGTGGACCCGGTCCGCCGCCAGTCCCCCCGCGGCCAGCAGCACGACCACAGCGGTGGCCACCCCCGCGGTCGCGCGCGGCGTCCGGCCGGGCTGGTCCGCCGCCAGCAGCAGCAGGCCGGGCACCAGGAACGCCACCGCCAGGAGGAACGCGGCGCCGAGGGCGTACTCCACGGTGGCGAGCACGCCCAGCGCGAGCGCGGCGACGATCACCGGCCAGGCGCCGGCTGCCGGGCGCCGGAGCCCCGCCAGGAGCCCGGCCAGCACCATCGCCAGGACGACCAGGTGCAGCCGCTGCGACAGGTCCCGGGCGATCACCGCCCCCTCGGGTCCCACGGGGATGCCGCGCGTCGTGGCCAGGACCAGGAAGACCGCCCCCGCGACCGCGGCCCACACCCACGCGAGGGCGACGAACCACGGGCGCCGGGGGCCCCGGGGGGCGTGCGGTGCTGCGGCGCTGCGAGTGCCGGACGCGCTCACCCGCCCATCCTCGCCCATGCGCCGGCGACGCGGCGCACAGCGCTCAGGCGACGTCCTCGGCGTCCTCCGGGACCGGGTACTCGGCGCCGCACCACTCGCAGTGCGAGGCCGGCGCGCTGCCGGTCGCCGACGGACGTGCCGGATCCGCCCCCCGGGGTCTCCCCGGGGGGCCGGCGGACACCGCCGTCATCTCGGCGCCGCACCACTCGCAATGCCCGAGGTCGTCGTCGCGTCCGTCGTCCGTCATCCGTTCCCCCTGACGCGTGCCCGTCGCGGGCCCCCCGAGTTGCGCCCCGCGACGTGGTGTAGCTC
>DATMJR010000405.1:0-4635 GCA_035553775.1 Miltoncostaeaceae bacterium
TCCCCGTCGCGCTCTCGAGCACGTGCAGCACCAGCGCGGGCTCCAGGACGTCACGCCGGGCGCGGAGGAGGGCGTCCGGCGGCGGGGGAACGGTTGCCACGCCCGCATCATGGCGCGGGACCGCGCGGGCGCGCCCCGCTCCCCCGCGGCGCTCTTGCCGCCCGCCTACAGAGCCCGGTCGTCCTCCACCACGCGCTCGTGCCCGGTCGGCGTCACCCGCGTGCGCTCGACGGTGCGGGCGTGGCGGAACGTGCCGCTCATCAGCAGTCCCAGGACCGCCGTGGCCGCGCCGACGGCGATCAGGATGAGTCCGATGGTGTCGAGGTTGGCGCCGTCGACGCCGCGCGTGACGCCCCAGCGCAGCACGGCGCCGACGGCGATCAGGAACAGACCGAGTCCCACGGACATGGGGGTACCTCCCGAGGCGAGGGTCGCGCGGCCCCGGTGGGGCGCGCCCGGTGTGTGAGCAAGAGGTTCCCGAGCCGGGGCCGCCGCTCCCCATCCTTTCGGCCGGTTTGGGACGTCCGTCGGCGAGCGCTGCGGCCCCGGTCGCTCCCTCGGGCGGTCGCCCTCCGGGTCTTCCCGGATCCCCCCTGCAGGCACGCCCGGAGGGCGGCCATCGGTGTTCCACGCGAGTGACGCCGGCACGGGGGCGCGGGCGGGCGATGCGGCGACGGGGGGCGGTACTCTCGCGCGCCGACCCCGTGCGCCGTCCGAACCGGCGGCCCGCGGCGGCCCCCGCTCTGCCCGACGCCCCCCGCGCTCGCGGCGGTCGTCCGCGACCCCAGGAGACCCCGATGAGTCCTCATCCGCCCTCCCCCGAGGAGGAACGCCGGATCGCCCACTCGGGCGCGCTCGCGCGGTTCGCGGGCGCGTGCGCGCGACACCCGTGGCGGGTGATCGGCATCTGGCTGGCGATCATCGTCGCCCTGTTCGCGCTGCAGGCGCCCTTCGCCGGACAGCTGCGGGACGAGTTCCGGGTGCCGGGCACCGACTTCCAGAAGGCGACCGACCTCATCGAGGCGGAGTTCGGCGCCCAGCAGGGCGCGGCGCTGCGGGTCGTGCTCGCGGCGCCGGAGGGCGAGCGCCTCGACACGCCCGCGCGCCGGGCGGCGATCGAGGAGATCGTCGGGATCGCGCGCGCCTCGCAGGACCGCATCAACGCGGGCGAGGCCGAGGCCGCGATCGACGACCCCCTCGCGGAGGGATCGCGGACGCTCGGCCAGAACGGCCGCGTCGCGTTCTTCGACGTGACGTTCGACCAGCAAGCGTTCGACCTGGAGCGCGAGGACATCGTCGACGTCCAGGACGAGATCCGCGCCGCCGCCGAGCCCGCCGGGATCCAGGCCGAGTTCACCGGGGAGGCCGAGCAGGCGCCGCCGGAGTCGGGGGCGTCGGAGATCCTGGGGCTGATCGCCGCGTTCCTGATCCTGCTGGTGCTGTTCCGCGCGCTGGTCCCGACGCTGATCCCGATCATCTTCGCGATCGTCGCCGTGATGTGCGCGTTCCTGCTGCTGTTCCTGGCGGCCGCGCTCACCAACTTCAACACGGTCACCCAGATCCTGGTGCCGATGATCGGGCTCGGCGTGGGGATCGACTACACGCTGTTCATCGTCACGCGCTTCCGCCAGCTGCTGCACGACGGTCTGTCACCCGTCGACGCGGCGGCGGCGGCGGGCGCCACCGCCGGGCGGGCGGTGATCTTCGCCGGCCTGACCGTGGCCATATCGATCACGGGCCTGGTGCTGATCGGCATCGACTTCATCACCAAGCTCGGGCTCGGCAGCGCCCTGGGCGTGGTCACCGCGGTCGCGCTGGCCAACACCCTGCTGCCCGCGGTGCTGTCGCTGCTGGGCCACCGGGTCTTCCGGGGGCGGCTCGGCCTGCGTCCGGTGGACGAGTCCACGCGGGGGCAGCAGCGCACCTGGATCGCCGCCTGGGGCCGCTTCGTGGTGCGCCGGGCGCGCATCGTGTTCCCGGTCGCGCTGATCGCGCTGCTGGTGCTCGCCTCCCCCGTGCTCGGCGTGCGCCTCGGCCTCGCGGACGCGGGCACCGCGCCGAAGGAGCTGACGACGCGGAAGGCGTACGACCTGCTCTCCTCGGGCTTCGGACCCGGGTTCACGGCGCCGATCCCGGTGGTGGTCGACATCAACGGCGACCCCGGCATCGCGCAGCGGCTGGACGAGGCGATCCGCGACGTGCCCGGGATCCGCGAGGTCAACCCGCCGATCTACAACGCGCTGTCGCCGGCCGAGGCGACCGTCGCGATCATCAACACGTACTCCGCCTACGCCCCCCAGGACGCACAGACGGACGACGTCGTCAGCGCGCTCCGCGACGACGTCATCCCGCGCACGCTCGAGGGGACGGACGCGCAGGCGTACGTCTCGGGCCAGAACGCGGCCTTCACCGACATCGGCAACGTGATCCTCGACGGCCTGCCCTGGTTCCTGCTGTACGTCATCGGGATCACGACACTGGTGATGACGATGGCCTTCCGGTCGCTGGTGATCGCCTTCAAGGCGGCGGTCACCACGCTGCTGTCGGCACTGGTCGGCTTCGGCGTTCTCACCTTCGTGGTGCAGGAGGGCAACGCCCTGGGGCTGATCGGCCTCGATCGCACCGGCCCCATCGAGAGCTTCGTGCCACCGATCGCGTTCGCGATCCTGTTCGGGCTCTCCATGGACTACGAGGTCTTCCTGATGAGCCGCATCCGCGAGGAGCACATCCACGGGGGCAACACCGTGGACGCCATCCGGGACGGCATCGCCGGCGTCGGCCGCGTCATCGTGGCCGCCTCGCTGATCATGTCGGTCGTGTTCTTCGCGTTCCTGCTCAACCCCGACCGGGTCGCCAAGGAGTTCGGCCTGCTGCTCGGGATCGCCATCCTCACCGACGCCCTGATCGTGCGGATGACGCTGGTGCCCGCGTTGCTGCGGCTGCTGGGCGACCGCTCCTGGGCGATCCCCCGCTGGCTGGACCGGGCGCTGCCCCGCCTCACCATCGAGCCGCCCGCCGAGACGCGGGCCGCCGAGGAGGCCCGCCGCAGGGAGCCCGCGGGCATGTCCTAGCGGGTCCACGGGCGGACCGGCCGCGCACTGCGGCCGGTCCGCCCGTGGTCCCTCGGCGGTCGGGACGCCGCCCCAGCGCCTCGCGCCTCAGGTTCCGATCGGCGTCATCGGGTCCGGCCACTCGGCGTGGGCGCGGGGCCGTTCGGGCCCCGTGCGCGCGGGGTGCGGGATCGGGACGCACCGCGCCCCGCTGCCCCGGCTGCGGGGAACCCGCAGATTCGCTCCGGGGTGTCCCGGTGCCGGGAAAACGGTGACGCACGTTCCTCATTTCGGCAATTCGTTTGCCGAGGACGCGCGCAGCCGGCGCTTCCCGCCGGCTCACCGGCGGGCGGGTGACCCCCGGCTCCCACCGCCCCGACGTCGGGAGGAACGGCATGACCACACTGGGGATCGACGACCTGCGGCACCTGGCCGGCATCGGCGACGACACCCTGAGCGCGCTGCGCGAGGCGCGGGTCGTCCTCGACGAGGCCTCCGGCGAGGCGGCGGAGGTCTTCTACGCCCGCATCGCGCGGCTGCCGGCGCTGCAGGACATCATCCGGCGCCACACCACCAGCGAGCGACTGTCGGCCACGCTGCGTCAGTACGTGCGGGACTACGCGAGCACCGACCTGGGCCCGGCCCACATGGCGGGGCGCCGGCGCATCGCCGAGGTGCACGACCGCATCGACCTGCCCATCGAGGCGTACACCATGCAGGTGCAGGCGCTGCGCGAGGTGTGGACGCTGGCGGTCGAGCGCGCCGTCGCCCGCAAGCGGCTGCGGGGGCCCGCCAGCCGCTACACCGTCGCGCTCGACAAGGTGCTGACCCTCGACGAGGCGGTCGTGACCCAGACCTTCATGGCGACGCGGCAGACCCGGGTGGAGGAGGCGCTCGCGGAGGCGGCGCGCCGCGCCGAGGAGCAGCGCGCCGTGGGGCGCGAACTCGCCGACCTGTCGACCCAGCTCGCCGCGGCGGCCCAGCAGGCGTCGGCCTCGGTGGAGGAGATGGCGCACACGGCGGAGCGGGTGGCGGGCGACGTCGCGGAGGTGAGCGCTCAGGGCCGGGAGGCGACCGGCACGGCGGCGGCCGGGGTGCAGGCGGTCGAGGGCAGCGCCCACACGCTTGCCGAGGTGCGCGCCGCGACCGGCTCCCTCGAGACGTCCGCCGCCGACCTGGAGCAGGCCTCGGCGCGCATCGGGCAGATCGCGGGCGTCCTCGAGGAGACCGCGGGGAAGATCAACCTGCTCGCGCTCAACGCGGCCATCGAGGCCGCCCGTGCCGGCGATGCCGGCCGGGGCTTCGCCGTGGTCGCGGACGAGGTCCGGAAGCTCGCCGAGACGACCCGCGCGCGCCTGCAGGAGGCCAACGCAGCCGTCGCGGAGGTGGACGGGGCCATCGGCGTCGTGCGGCGGTCCGGGGAGACGACCGGCGGGCGGGTGGCCGAGCTCGACGAGGCGACCGAGGCGGTGCGCGCGAGCTTCGGCGCGATCGCCGCGGCCGCCGCGCAGCTCGGCGGCCAGCACGTTGAGCTGCGCTCGTCCATCGCGCAGTTCAAGGTGTCGTAGCCGGATGCCCAGCGCTT
>DATMJR010000406.1:0-2378 GCA_035553775.1 Miltoncostaeaceae bacterium
ACGGGGACCTGCATCTGCGTCACGTGCTCGTGGACGGGTCCTGCCACGCGACGGGCGTGATCGACTGGGGGGACCTCTGCCGTGGCGACCCCGCCTGCGACCTCGCGTTCGCCTTCATGGCCCTGCGGGGCAGGCCGCGGAGTGCCCTGCTGGCCGCCTACGGCCCGGTGTCCCCCGCCACGGCGCTGCGCGCGCGGGCGATCGCGCTCCGGATCGCGACGATGCTGGCGCTGCACGCCCATGCCGAGGGGGATGGGGCGCTGCGCGCCGAGGCCCTCGCGGCCGTCGGCCGCGCGACGACGTGAGCCCGGCGGCGCGCCCCCGCCGGGGGGCGTCAGACGTCCGTGCGGGGGTCCCTGCGTAGGGCCTCGCGCTCGGCGTCCGCCACGTCCTCCAGCACCCCGTCGAGGGGCGAGGTCTCCTCACGCTCCCGCTCGGGGGTGTCCCCCACGGGCGCGCCCCCCGGGAACGCCCCGGGGAGATCGCGCGCGTCGTGCCCGCCCGTGCCCATGTCCGCCTCCTGCCGCCGCCGTCAGGCGTGGCCCTTCCCGGTGCGGCCCGGGCGCACGCCCGGTCCGGTCAGGGCACGACGCGGACCCGGGTCGCGAGCGAGGACGAGGCCCGGAACTGGGCGTTGCCGGGGTAGGCGAGGCGGATGGTCCAGCCGCCCGTGGTGCGCAGGCGGCGCACGAAGCCGAACCGGCCGCGGCTGCTGGTGCGCTCCACGCCGATGCGCTGCCAGCGGCCGGTGCGGGTGTTGTACCTCTGGATCTCG
Source organism: Miltoncostaeaceae bacterium (assembly GCA_035553775.1). GTDB lineage: Bacteria > Actinomycetota > Thermoleophilia > Miltoncostaeales > Miltoncostaeaceae > DATMJR01. The sequence continues at coordinate 776 of DATMJR010000406.1, forward strand.
AGCAGCGCGCCGCGCAGGGCGGGGGCAGTCCGCCCGGTGCAGACCAGCCGCGCCGTGGCGCGTCGCGTCCGGAAGAACGCGGGGCGGCCGGGGGTGACCTGACGGCCGCGCACCGTGCAGGCGTAGAAGATGCGGGTGGCCCGTGTGGCCGTGGGACCGGGGGCGGGCGGCGGCGCCGGCCGCCGGTAGGCCTGCGCGGCCTGGAGCGCGCGGAAGGCGTCGATGCGTCCCGCGCCGAACACGGGGTCCCGTCCCGTCGCCCCGAGGTCGGTCGCGGACGAGGTGAGCACCAGCTCCACCTCGTCGGGGGTGAGGTCGGGTCGCACGGTCGTGATCAGCGCGGCGAGCCCGGCGACGATCGGCGACGCCATCGAGGTGCCGGACTCCGCGCGGAAGCCCTGCCCGTGGGTCGGCGCGATCTGCGCGGGCGCGTTGGGCGGGATGCGGCTGTCCCACGTGGACAGGATCCCGGTGCCCGGCGCGGCGACGTCGACGAAGTCGCCGTTCTGGGAGAAGGGCGCGATGCCGTCGTCGGGGCGTGTGGCGGCCACCGCCACGACGCCCGGGTACGCGGCCGGGTACACCGGCACCCCGGGGAACTGGAGCTGGAAGTTGCCGGCCGCCGCGATCACGACTTTGCCGCGGGCGCGGGCGTACGCCACCGCGTCGCGCACGGGCGCATGGTCGCGGCGGGTGCCCAGCGACATGTTGATGACGACCGCGTCGGAGTCCCCGGCCGCCACGAGGGCGAGGGCGAGGTCGGCGACGAACTCGGCGTCCAGGTTCGGCGCCCCGCCGACCACGCCGCTGGTGCCCACCTTGAACCGGATCACCGTGCAGTCGAGCAGGCGCCGGGCACCCCGTTGCCGTTGTCGGTCACGGCGCCCACCAGCCCCGCCACATGGGTGCCGTGCAGGGAGTTGAGGTCGCGCCCGTTGTCCTGGATGGCGGCGCGGACGTCGCTGGTGTTGAACTCCGGCGTACCGGAGTCGAAGTTGCGCCCGGTGGCGAGCTTGGGCTTGAGCTCGGCGTGCTCGGTGTCGAACTCGCTGTCGATCACCGCCACGCGCACCTGGGCGCTGCCCTTGCTGATGTCCCAGGCCGCCGGGAAGTTGGTGATGGTCCAGTGCCACTTCCAGTCGGCACCCTCCGCCAGCCCGGGCTGCAGGAAGATCGAGTCCCGCGGGATGAACGCCGGCGCCAGCGTGTCGCCGGCGCGCATCCAGTGCACCCGGAAGACGCCCGGCTGGTCCCGCAGGCGCCGCTTCACCTCGGGCCCGTCCGCCCCGTCGGGGATGGTGTAGACGGCCCAGTCGATCTGGGGGCTGAAGCTGCGCAGCACCCACCCGGCGCGCTCGCCGGCGGCGCGTGCGTCGGCCTGCGTCGCGTCCGGGCCGAGCTTCGCCTTCACGGTGGGGAGGTCCGGCGCGGCCTGGGCGGTGGCGGGCAGCAGCGCGGCGGCGGCGAGGGCAGCGACGCCGCGGTCCGGCGGGCGAGGGGGGTTCGCACGGCGTGGCTCCGTTGTGTGAGGTTCCGGCGGTTCGGGCGACGCTATTCGCGCACACCGGCCGACGTCAACCGGCGGGCGGGGGGCGTGACGCAC
>DATMJR010000407.1:0-5954 GCA_035553775.1 Miltoncostaeaceae bacterium
ATCGTGTTCCACCAGCTGCTGCGCTGGCACTCCTTCTACGACCGCTCGACGCCCGCCGCGGGCGTCGTGTCCGACGGCCTGCTGCACGCCGCGGAGGTGGTGCTGCTCGTCGCCGGATTCATGCTGTTCGCGGAGCTGCGCCGCACCCGCACGCTCGCCCCCCGCCACGCCCTCGCCGGGCTGCTGCTCGGCCTCGGCGGGTTCCAGCTGTTCGACGGCGTCGTCAACCACAAGCTGCTGAACCTGCACGAGATCCGGTACCGGGTCGACCTGCTGCCCTACGACCTGACGTGGATCGGCGGGGCGCTCGTGGTGCTGGCGGCGGGCGCGGCGGTGCTGGTGCGCGCCCGCCACGCCGAGGGATCCGGGGGGCGGCGATGACGATCCTGCAGGCGCACCTCGGGCACGGGCCGCCCGCCCTGCTGGCCGTCGCACTCCCCGCGGCCGGCGCCCTCGCCTACGCCCGCGGCGTGGTCGCGCTCCGCCGCCGCGGGGGCCGGTGGCCGCTGCACCGCAGCGTCATCGCGGCCGCGGGGCTGGTGCTGCTCGCCGTCGCCCTCGCGCCGCCGCTGGCCGCCCACGACGGCGGCTTCCGGGCCCACGTCGCGCAGCACCTCGTGCTCGGCATGTTCGCGCCGGCCCTCATCGCCCTCGGCGCGCCGGTGACGCTCGCGCTGCGCGCGACGGCGGGTGCCCCCGGCGCCCGCCCGGCCCGGCGGCGCCTGGGCCGGGTGCTGCGGTCCCCGGTGCTCCACGTGCTCGCCCACCCCGTCACCGTGGTCCTGCTGAACGTGGGGACGCTGTACGCGCTCTACCTGACGCCCCTCTACGCCGCCACGCGGCACGACGCGGGCCTGCACGCGCTGGTGCACGGGCACATGTTCCTCGCCGGCTACCTGCTCGCCTGGGTGCTGGTGGCGGCCGACCCGGTGCCCCGGCGTGCGGGCACCGTGCCGCGGCTGGCCGTGCTGGTCGCCGCCGCCGCCGGCCACGCCGTGCTCGCGAAACTGATGTACGCCCACGGCCTGGCGGGCGACCCGGGGCACGCACTCGCGGATGTCCGTGCCGGCGCGCAGCTCATGTACTACGGCGGCGACCTCGCGGAGATCCTGCTCGCGCTCGCCGTGCTGCAGACCTGGCGGGGGGAGCGCCGCCGGGCGGAGCGCCGCCGGGAGCGGCTGGTGCCCGCCCCCGCGTGAGCCTCAGAGCCAGGCGGTCGCCCCCGACGCCTCCCGCCAGGCCGGGGCCGGGTGGACATGGGGCGTGCGCGACACCGCGCGTCCACCCTCACGGCCGACCGCCCCGGAGCGATGCAGGTGGGCGACGAGGTCGCGCGCCAGGTCCTCGGGCGCGAGGGCGAGCACATGGGCCGCATGCGCCCGCAGCCAGGGCCGCGACGCCACGTACGCCTGCAGCCGGTCCCAGGGCACGTCGTGGATCATCAGGGCGAACGCGAGGATGCGCGTGCACGCATGCCACGCGGCGCGCTCGGGCTCCGACCGCATGCGCGCGTAGCGCCGGTGGGCGTCGGCGAAGGCCGCGGGCGGGTCGGCGATCGGCGGACCGTGGCCGGACACCGCCCAGCGGGCGCCCAGGGCGTCGAGGGCCTCCACCGTCTGCAGCGCGGCGTCCAGCGCCGGAGGGCCGTCGAGGGCGAGGTCCACCCACCCGACGTCGCCCGCGTGGAGGGCGTCGCCCAGCAGCAGCAGGCGCTCCTCGGGCTGATGGAGGACGAGGTGCGTGGGCGTGTGCCCCGGCGCCGCCACCACGCGCCACTCGGCCGGCCCGATCGCGACGACGTCGCCGGGGTGCAGCGGCCGGTCGACGCGGTACCGGGCGACGGGCTGGTCCAGCCACCGCGCGCGGCACGCGCCGTCACCGCCGGCGTTGACGACCTCCGCGTCCCGGGCGTGCGCGGCCACGGGCACCCCGGTCACCGCCTGCAGGTGGGCGTTGCCCCCGACGTGGTCGCTGTGCGCGTGGGTGTTCACCACCAGCTCGAGCGCCTCCGGAGGGACGCCGGCGCCGGCGAGCGCCCGCACCAGTCGTGTCGCGTCGCTGCCGAAGCCGCTGTCCACCAGCACGCGCGCGCCGCGCGTGGCCACCACCGCGTTGGCGCTGGGGTAGCCGAGCGCGAGGACCCGGAGCCAGGGCGGCGGCGCGCCGGACACGGCCGCACAGTAGTCGCGCCGGCCGGACCGGTGACCCCTACGATGGCCGGCGTGCCGACCTCGGACCCGCGCATCGTGATCTGCGGGGCGGGGGTGATCGGGGCATCCGTCGCGTTCTTCCTCGCGCGCCGCGGCGCATCCGCCCTGGTGGTGGACCGGGCGCGTCCGGCGGCCGCCGCGTCGGGCAGGGCGGCGGGACTGCTCGCCCGTGACTGGACGGCCGGCACGCCCTCCGACCCCCTCAGCCGGGAGGGCTTCGCGCTGCACCGCGCGCTCGCCGCGGAACTCGGTGCGGAGCGGCTCGGGTACCGGCCGGTGGCCGCGCTGCTGACGGCGGCCGCGGAGGACGAGGACCTGGAGCCCCACCGGGGGCTGCCGAACCCGGACTGGCTGGACGGCGACGTCGTGGCGCACTCGGTGATCGGGGACCTCGCCACCACGGCCCAGGTCGACCCGCACGCCTACACCCTGGCCCTGCTGGAGCGCGCCCGCGAGGGCGGGGCGGCGTACCGGCCGGGGGTCGTGGAGGGCCTGCGATGCGACGGTCCGGGCGGGCGGGTGTCGGCCGTCGTCGTCGACGGCGTCGCCCAGCCCGCGGACGTCGTGGTGCTGGCGCTGGGGCCCTGGACCCCGCAGGCCCAGCGGTGGGTGCCGCTCCCCCAGGTCTTCCAGACGCGCATGGCGAGCCTCGTGCTGGCGGCCGAGCTCCCGGCGCAGGGCGTCTGGAGCGAGTACATCGCGCCGGACCGCCGACGGGTGGAGTTCCGCATGTACCCCCGCCCCGACGGCACCGTCTACGTGTCGGGCCTGCGGGAGCACACCGGGCTCCCCGACGACCCGGACGACATCGCCCCCGCGGACGCGACCTGCCGCGAGCTGCGGCGCATCGCGGGCGTGCACGCGGGCGTCCTCCGCGACGCGCCGGAGGTGCGCCGCGCCGCCTGCCACCGGCCGCTCGCCCTGGACGGCCTGCCGCTGCTCGGCCCGGTGCCCGGGGCGCCCGGCGTCGTCCTGGCCACCGCACACGGTTCCTGGGGCATCCTCCACGCCCCCGTGACGGGCCGGATGGTGGCCGAGATGATCCTGGACGGCGCGGCGCACACCGTCGACGCCACCCCCTTCGCGCCGGCGCGCCTGCCGGCCGGCCGCATCGGGTGAACGGCCGCCCGGCTCAGTCGGGCACGAACAACCGGGCGCGCATGGCCTCGTCGCCCTGCGGGTTGAAGTCCCAGAGGCCCTTCAGCTGGGCGCGCAGGTCCGCGGGCAGCCGGGCCACCCCGAGCTGGTCCACCTCCAGGAGGTTGCCGGCCGGGTCGCGCAGGTACAGCTGCACGACGTCCCCGGGCAGTTCCACGAGGCGGTTGCGGAACGCGACGTCGTCGAAGGCGTCCCAGCGTTCGGCAGCGCGGTACACCGGCTCCACGTCGTCCACGGTCACCCCGAAGTGGTGGTGGCTGGTGGGCTGCAGGTCCCTCTCGAACAGGTGCAGCTGGGTGCGCCCGAGCGCGAGCCACTGGACGGGGACGCCGAAGTTGGGCGTCAGGATGGGCTCGGCGCCGAGGACCTCGACGTAGAAGTCGGTCGAACGGCGCAGGTCCCGGGCGTTGACGCTGACGTGGTTGATGCGGGCTCCCACGTCTCTCCTTTCGTGAGTTCGCCGAGCGGGTAATCTCGGCCACCGCGGAATCAGGAGGATCGCATGCCCGAAGTGGTGGTCGTCGGATCGTTCACCGCCCGCGAGGGCCGGGAGGCGGAGGCCCGCGAGGCGTTCGAGGCGCTCGTCGCACCCACCCACGCCGAGCCGGGATGCATCCTCTATGCGCTCCACCAGGGGGTGGACGATCCGCGGCGGATGGCGTTCATCGAGCGCTGGGCCTCGCGCGAGGAGCTGGACGCGCACCTGAGGAGCGACCACGTGCAGCGGCTGCTCGCGCGCGTCGAGGAGTTGTTCGGCGACAGCGCCGACATCGTGGTGTACGAGCCGGTGCCCGGCGGGGAGACCCGCAAGGGGGCGCTGGCCGCGCACGCGGGCGGCTGAGCCTCCCGGGCCCCGCGCCGGCGCGGGGGCCGGGCGCGCACGGAGGCGCGCGCCTGTCATAGGCTGGCCGCACGCCGTCGACGGCCCCCGGGAGCCGGCATGGTGACCGCCGAGCAGGTCCGCGCACTTCCCCTGTTCGCGGCGCTGGACGCCGCGCAGGCCGACCGGCTCGCGCGCGCGGCCGCCGACGTCGCGCTGGTCCCGGGCGAGTACGCGGTCCACGAGGGGGGCGAGCGTGCGCTCTTCGCCGTGCTGGCCGGACGCATCGAGGCCGTCAAGGCGGTGGACGGCGGCGAGCGCGTGGTCGGCGAGCGCCGGCCGGGCGATGCGTTCGGCGAGGTCCCGATCACGCTCGGCACCCTCTTCCCGGTGGGGTTCCGGGCGGCCGAACCCTCCCGGGTGCTGCGGCTCGGCGTGCAGGACTACCACGCCGTCGCGGCGGCGGTGCCGGAGGTGGCCGCCCAGGTCGGCCGCCTCGCGGCCCATCGCATCGGCGGGTCCCGGGGGTTGCAGGCGATCGCGGCCGACCGCCCTCCGCCCCGGGCGCTGGTGGTGGGGCACCGATGGGACGCGGCGACGTCCGAGCTGCGTCGCTTCCTGGACCGCAACCAGATCAGCTTCGAATGGTTGGCGCCCGACGCCCCGGACGCCGAGGGCCGCTGGGGCGGCGCGCTCCCCGCCGGTGACGACCTTCCGGCCATCCGCGTCATCGGCGGGAAGACGGTGCTGCGGCCTCGGCACCGACGTGTCGCCGAGCTCCTCGGCCTCGCGACCGAGGCCGCCCGCGCGGACTACGACGTCGTGGTGGCGGGGGCCGGGCCGGCCGGTCTCGCCGCGGCCGTCTACGGCGCCTCGGAGGGGCTGTGCACCCTGGTGATCGAGCGCGAGGCCCCCGGCGGCCAGGCCGGCACCTCCTCGCGCATCGAGAACTACCTCGGGTTCCCCGCCGGGGTCTCCGGCGACGAGCTCGCCAGCCGCGCGCTGCAGCAGGCGCGCCGCCTGGGTGCCGAGATCCTGGTGACGCGTGCCATCACGCGCGTCGACCCGCACGCCCGGCAGGTGCACCTGGACGGGGGCGACGTGATCCGCGCCCGCACGGTCATCCTCGCGTGCGGCGTCGCGTGGCGGCACCTCGCGATCGAGGGTGCCGAGCGGCTTCTCGGCAAGGGCATCTGGTACGGCGCGGCGCGCAGCGAGGCACCCGGGACCCACGGCCTCGACGTGCACATCGTCGGCGCCGGGAACTCGGCCGGGCAGGCGGCGCTCTTCTTCGCCGCCCATGCGCGCAGCGTCACCATCCTGTGCCGGGCGGACCGCCTGGACCAGACGATGTCCCGGTACCTGATCGATCAGATCGCCGCGCGCCCCACCATCCGGACGCAATTCGGCACGGAGGTCGTGGGAGTGCAGGGAGAGGCCTCGCTGGAGGCCATCGACGTGCGCGGGGCCGACGGCACCGTCCGGCGGCTGCCGACGGGCGGGCTGTTCATCTTCATCGGCGCCGACGCGCACACCGGGTGGCTGCCGCCCGAGATCGCGGTGGACGCCCGCGGCTACGTGCTCACGGGGCCCGAGATGCGCGCGCGAGGATGCTGGCCGCTCGAACGGGACCCCTACCTGCTGGAGACGAGCGTCCCCGGCGTCTTCGCCTGCGGCGACGTGCGCTCGGGACCGGTGAAGCGGGTGGCGGCGGCGGTGGGCGAGGGCAGCATGGCGATCGCCTTCGTGCACCAGTACCTGCGGGA
>DATMJR010000408.1:0-3344 GCA_035553775.1 Miltoncostaeaceae bacterium
CGCCGGCACCACCGTCCGGCGTCGAGGGTGCGATACTCGCCCCGGTGCCGCTCGACACCTCACGCGCGTGAACTGGATCTGGGACAACGCGGTGCTGCTGGCCTTCCTGGTCGGGCTGGTCGCCGTCCTGGTCGCGCTGGCGGTGCTCGTGCTCCGTGGCCTGCGGCTGTACCGCACCGTGCGCCGGTCCGCCGGCACCATGTCGGCCGCAGCGCGGGCGCTCGCGGACGACGTGCAGCGGGTCGCCGACGCGGCCGCGGGGGTCCCCGAGCGTCAGGCGGAGATCGCCCGTACCCTCGAGGACGTCCAGCGGCAGGCCGCGGCGCTCGGCGTCCTGGCCCGGCACACGCTCGCGGCGCAGCGCATCCTGCTGGGTCCCCTCCGGTACATGGGGCGGTGACGGGGCCGGTCGCCATCGTCGACGTCGGCTCCAACTCGGTCCGCCTGTTCCTGTTCGCGGGCCACGACGCCGACGGTCCGGCCGGGCCGCGGCGGACCACGATCACGTCGCTCCGCCGGGGGGCCGCCGCCGACGGCGGCATCGCCGAGGACGCGATCGCGCGCCTCGACGCGTGCCTGCAGGACTACGCGGCGCGGATGGCGGCCGCGGGCGCCCGCACCGGGATGGCCCTCGGCACCAGCGCGGTGCGCGACGCCCCCAACAGGGCGCGCGTGGCCGAGGTGGTGCGTCGCCGCCTCGGGCTGCCGCTCACCGTGCTCACGGGCGCCCAGGAGGCGGGGCTGGCCTTCGCCGGGGCGCGCGTGGCCGTCCCGGGCGAGGCACCGGTGACGGTCCTCGACGTCGGCGGCGCCAGCACCGAGCTCGTCCGCGGCGGCGCGGGTCCGCCGGTCGCGGTGAGCCTGCAGCTCGGGGGCGTCCGCACCACGGAGGCCCACCTCCGCTCCGACCCGCCCGCGCCCGGCGAGCTCGCCGCGATGCGCGCCGAGGCGTCCGCCGCGGTCTCCGGGGCGCTCGTCGCGATCGGGTGGGCGGGCGGCGCCGAGACCCTCGTGGGCGTGGCGGGAACGGTCACGACGCTCGCGGCCGTCGACCTGGGGCGGTACGACCCGCGGGAGGTGCACGGGCGCGTCCTCGCCACCGGGACGGTCGCCGCCCTGTTCGCCCGTCTGGCCGCGCTCCCCCTCGCCCGCCGCCGGCAGGTGCCGGGTCTCGAACCGGCCCGCGCCCCCGTCATCGTCACCGGCGCCGCCATCGTGCTCGAGACCATGCGCGCGGCGGGGGTGCGCTCGCTCACGGTGAGCGAGCGCGACCTGCTCGACGGCGCGGCCCTCGTGGCCGACCGGCTGACCGCGCCGGTGGACCGCGGCGACGCGCCCTCGGTGGTACCGGCCGACCTCCCGTAGACTTCGTCACATGGGTGACGCGACTCCGGTTCCGCGCGACGCCGAATCCGGGCTCGAGCAGTTCACGGGCATCGACGGCCTCGTCGATGCCCTGCGCGGTATCAACGACAAGCGCGACCAGCGCACGCTCATCTTCGCCAAGGGCGAGAACACGCGGCACGTGCGCCACGCGCAGGTGCTCAACCGGTGGCCCGTCCTCACGGAGGGATGGGCGCAGCGGGTGGAGCACCGGCGCGTCACGTCCGTCGATCGCACACCCGGGGCCGCCACCTTCGGACGGTGACGGCCGGGCGGCACCGCCTGCGCGTGCCGGCCGCGGGCGTCCCGCGCGGCGCGCGCCTGCTGGTCGCCGTGTGGCTGGGGGGAGCGGCGGGCACCACCGTGCGGTTCGCCCTCGCCCAGGGCGTGCCGTCGTCGCCCGGCGCCTGGCCGTGGGCGACGCTCGCGGCGAACCTCGCCGGCTGCCTGGTGCTCGGCGCACTGCTGGCGCTGCCCGCGGGCGGCTGGCGCCGCCCCCTGGTGGGCGCCGGGTTCTGCGGCGCCCTCACCACGTTCTCGGCCCTCCCGGTCGAGTCGATCGCCTTGGCGCGTGACGGTGCCCCGGCCCTGGCCGTCCTCTACGCGGCGACGAGCGTCGCCGCCGGTCTCGCCTGCGTGGAGCTGGGCGCACGCGTCGCGGCCCGCCCACGCCCGGGGAGCGCGTGAGCGGTCCGCTCCTGTGGGCGGCGGTCGCCGGGGCCGGCGGGTTCGGCGCGATCGCGCGGGTGCTCGTGGGCGGGGCGATCGCGCGCCGCGGGGGCGCGCCGCACCTCGGCACGCTGGGCGTGAACCTGCTGGCCGCCCTGCTCGCCGGTGCCGTTGCGGGCGCCGGCGTCGCAGGCGCCGGCCGGTGGGTCGTCGCCGTGGGCCTGCTCGGCTCCTTCAGCACCCTCTCCACCGCGCTGGCGGAGACGCGGGCCCTCGCCCTCGCCGGCCGTCGGGGCGCCGCCGCCGGCCTGGTCGCGGCGACGCTCGTCGGCGGCCTCGCGGCGGCCGGGCTCGGGTGGGCGGTCTCCGCCCGCCTCCCCGGCGCGCTGCCTTGACAGGCCCGGCGGAGGCTTCAGGCTGTCGCCCGGCCGGAGTGGCGGAACGGCAGACGCGGGGGACTTAAACTCCCCGGCCCCTCGGGGCGTGTGGGTTCGAATCCCACCTCCGGCATGACCCTCGGTGCCCGTCCTCGCAGCGGGCCTAGACACACGACTCGTAAGTCGCGTAAAGTAGGACGTGTCAAAGGGAGTATCCCCCCGGGCACCGTCGTCATCCCGGTCCGCACGGGCGGACCCGGCGGTGTCGCCCCCGCTGGGGGTGGGAGAGACCTCGGCGTCCCGACGACGACGGAGGTGGCGATGGGCCCCCTTGACCTGCTCGGCGACCTGCTCGACCTCGACGACGAGGGCGGCCGGCGCCGCCGCCGCCGTGAGCGCCGGCCGGAGCACGACGACGACCGGTACGCGTACGACGACCGGTACGAGCACGACGACGACCGCTGGGTCCGGCCCCGCGACGGCCGTCGCCGCAACCGGCTCGCCGACCTCCTCGACTGACGGAGGACGGCCGCCCCCCGGCCCCGGCCGCCGTGGACCGGCCGGGGCCGTCCGGGGGGCGCGCGATACTCGTGACGATCGCCACCACCGTTCGACGGAGGCCGCCGTGTCCGAGTCCGCATCCGGGTTCCGGTTCCCCCTCGGGTCCCTCGGGGGGTGGAGGTCGCGCCCCGCGCCGTCGCCCACGCCCACCTGGGACGACGTCCCCGACGGCCGGGTGCCGGATGAGGTGATCCGGTACTTCGAGCGCGCCGTCGCGCGAGAGGAGGAGCGCGCCGCGCGCCGCGCGCTCGCCGTCGGGGACGCGCCGCCGCTCTGAGGGCCCCCCGGCCCGGCGCCGGCGGCCGGGCGGGGGATGCGAGCCCGGACGGACCGCGTCCGTGGACGTATATTCCC
>DATMJR010000409.1:0-4207 GCA_035553775.1 Miltoncostaeaceae bacterium
GACTGGGGCTACGGCGGCGCCGCGCAGGCCGCGGTCACGCGGCGGATGTGCGCGGAGCACGGCCGCCGCCCCCTGGCGTTCGTGCTCACGACCGGCGACAACTTCTACCGCCCCGACGGCGTGGCCACCGAGGACAACTACGGCGTCCCGGAGAGGTGCCTGCGGGAGGCGGGGGTCCCGTGGCGCGCGGCATGGGGCAACCACGACGAGGCGGGGGACTCCACCGCCACCGTGCTCGGCGCGCCCCGTCGCTACACCTTCGCGGCGGGGCCGCTGCGGGTGGTGGTGCTCGACAGCAACCGCCCCGACGACCCCGCCCAGCGGCGCTTCCTGAGGGACGCACTCGCCGCGGCGCGTGAGCCCGTGCGCGTGGTCGCGTTCCACCACCCCGCGTACACCGCCGGCGCGAACCCGCCGGGCGAGGTCCAGCGCCGCGACTGGGTGCCGCTGTTCCGTCGCCACGGGGTCGCGCTGGTGCTGCAGGGCCACAACCACGCCTACGAGCGGATGGAGGTGGACGGGGTCACCTACATCACCACGGGCGGCGGCGGCGCTCCCGTCTACCCCTGCGTGCGCCCGTCGCCGGGCCTGCGCACGTGCCTGCCCGAGCACCACTTCCTGCTCGTCGAGGCCCGCCGGGACGGTCTCTCCGTGCGGGCGGTCACGCCCGGCGGTCGCGTGCTCGAACGGGTAGGGGTGCCGGCGCGGACGGCGGCGGCCGGCGGCACCGCGACGACCCCGCGGCCCTGAGGGGAGCCGCCCACGGGCGGCGGGCTCAGTGCGCCGCGCCGTGACCCCGGCGCGGCACGACGTGCAGCGCCGCCACGATCGCCGCGCCCACGACCAGGCCGAGGACGGCCGACGCCCCCGTGTTGACGATCCACCCGAGGAGGCCGCCGATCGCGCCCACCGCGTGGGACGCCGCCTCCTCCAGGTGGTGCACCACGTCGTAGGGGGCGTGCAGCCCGATGTCGTCGAACCCCACCAGCAGGATGTGCCCGCCCACCCAGAGCATGGCCGCGATCCCCACGGTGGCCAGGGTGCCCAGCAGGGTCGGCATCCGGCGCACCAGCCCGCGGCCGATCCGCTGCGCGAGGTCGCCGGGGCGCTGGGCGAGCCGCAGCCCGATGTCGTCCATCTTCACGATCAGGCCCACGACCCCGTACACCAGCGCGGTGATCGCCAGCGCCACGACGACCAGGATCGCGAGCCGGCTCCCGAAGGGCTCGCCGGACACCTCGTTGAGCGCGATCACCATGATCTCGGCGGAGAGGATGAAGTCGGTGCGGATCGCGCCGCGCACCATGGCCTCCTCCTGGTCCTGCCCCAGGGCGAGGTCGGCGACCCGGGCCTCGGCGCGGTGCCCGGACAGCTTCTCCCACACCTTCTCCGCGCCCTCGAAGCACAGGTAGGCCCCGCCGACCATCAGCAGCGGCGTGAGCAGCCACGGAAGGAACTCGCTCAGCAGCAGCGCCGCGGGCAGGATCAGCAGCAGCTTGTTGCGCAGCGAGCCGACGGCGATCCGCCGGACGATCGGGAGCTCCCGGTCGGCCGTGAAGCCGTGGACGTAGCGCGGGGTGACCGCCGTGTCGTCGACCACGACGCCCGCCGCCTTCGCGCTCGCCCGGCCGGCCGCGGCGCCGACGTCGTCCACGGACGCGGCCGCGAGCTTGGTCAGCGTGGCGACGTCGTCGAGCAGCGCCACCAGGCCGCCGCTCACGGTCGTCCCCCCGGGCGTCCGCCGCCGGAGGCGGGCGCGTGGGGGCGGCGGCACGCGTGCACCGGCAGAGAGTAGTCACTCGCCGCGCGTCCCGGGCGGGGCCGCGGCGCCCGCCGGCGACGACTAGCCGCCCCAGGGGCGCCGGCCCGGCGGCGCGGCCCGCCCGCCGGCGGGCCTCTGGGAGCGTCCCGCGACCGCCCCCGCCCAGGCCGTGGCCACCCGGGCCGTCAGCTGGCTCATGGCCGCGACCACCTCGCGGCGCTCCTGCTCCGCCATCGCGGGCGGGTCACCGGCCAGGGCGCGGTCGAGCGCCCGCTCCAGCGCCAGGCTCCCCCCGAGGGTCACCTCCGCCGAGCTCCCCGCCAAGCCGTGTCCGCGCCCATAGGTCTCGGCGCGCTCCAGCGCCTCCGACAGGCTCCCCGTCTCGAAGGCGTCGGCGACCGCGTCCACCCAGGCCCGGACCACCGCCCGCCGGTCGGCCGGCGGCAGGCGCCGGTAGGCGTGCTCCGCCGGGCCCTCCACGAGCGTCTCGACGGCGTCCGCGACGCGATTCGCCCGCTCCCGCAGGGCCGCGGCCAGCTGCGGCGCCACCGGGAGCTGCACCGACACCCTCCGCGCCGGACGCGCCGGCCGTGCGGGCTGACGCGCCAGCCACTGACGCAGCGCCTCCGGGTCGAACCGGCGGTGGCCGCCAGCCGTCCGCACGTGGGGGATGCGGCCCTCGCTCGCCCACAGGCGCAGGGTGCTGGGGCTCACCCCGAGTGCGCGTGCGGCGCCCGAGACCGACAGCCAGGGGCCTTCCGTCCGGCGGGTGCTCATGTCGTCACTCGCCGGTCGCCCGCATCCGTGTCCGTACCCCCTCGGCGTACCCGGCCGCGACCCGGACGGCCATCCGGTCCATCACCCGCTCGACGCTGCGACGCTGCTCGGCGCCCCCGGGCACATCCGGGATGAGCACCCGGTCCAGCGCCCGGCGGAGCGCCAGCGCCTCGGTGACCGGCACGTCCCCCGGTTGCCCCGCCGCCCCGTGGCGGAACCCCTCCCACTCGGCGTCGCGGAAGAAGCCGCCGAGGTCGCCGCGCTCCAGCCCCTGCGCGATCGCGGCGACCGTGCCCGACACACGGGTCTGGCGGGCCGCCGACGGGCGCAGCGCCCCGGAGCTGCGCGTGCGGGCCAGCTCCTCCTCGAAGGTCGCATACACCTGTGCGCGTCGCTCCAGCAGCAGGGCGGCGGCTTCCGCGACGGGCTCGATCCGCGTCGGCACCAGCTCCGGCGCCCGCTGCTGCGCGGAGGGCGGGCCGCCACCGCGCTCGGACAGCCATTGCACCAGCTCCTCGCGGCGGAAGCGCCGATGCCCGCCACGGGTGCGCACGTGGGGCACGCGTCCGGCGGCCGCCCACGCGCGCAGCGACGACGGGCTCACGCCCAGCATGCGCGCGGCGGCGGAGACGGACAGCAGCTCGCCGCCCGGCCCGGCCGGGCTCCGAGCCCCGGGCGCGTCGGGGACGTCAGGAGCCGGGTCGGACACACGCCCCCCTCTGGGCGCGCACGGCGACGCACCCGGCGGCCGTCGTCGGCGGGCATGCGAGGACCTGCGTCGGCGCGACCATCCCTGGCATGTTCGGGGTTCTGGCATGCCGCCCCTGCCCACCGCAACCGCAGGCCTCCTCCGAGAGTGGGGAAACTTGTTCCGGCGGCGGGCGGGGTCTTCCGCTCTTCAGGGATTTTTCACAATTCATCCGCCGGACCGTCGCCGCCGCCGCCCGCCGCCGGGGCGCGCCCGCCGGCCTCCGCGGGCCGCTGGGCGCGCTGCGCCGCGGCGGCCTCCGCCTGGGCCGCCGCCGCCTCGGCGGCGGCCCGCTCGCGGCGCACGTGCCGGCGCTCCCGGAGGCTGATGCCGGCGGCGACGCTGATCGTCACGGCGAACGCCACCACGAAGGCGACCCACGGCTGGTCGGCGAAGGCGCGGCCCGCGAAATAGCCGAGCAGCGCGGCCTGTGTCGCCCAGATGAAGGCGCCGAGCGCGTCGAACAGGAGGAAGCGGCCGTACGCCATCTGCCCCGAGCCGCAGGACATGTTGATCGCGATGCGCAGGCCCGGCAGGAAGCGGCCCGCCACGACCAGCGCGGCGCCGTTGCGCCGCACCATCCGCTCGGCCGCCAGGAGCCTCTCCTGCCCGGCCACCCGGCCCACCGCCCGGCGGATGGGGCCGCGCCCCGCGCGCCCCACCCAGAACGCACAGGAGTCGCCGAGGATCGCCCCGACCATGCCGGCCGCGATGACCAGCCACAGCGACCCCGTGCCGCTCGCGGCGAGCACGGCGGCGGCGACGATCGCCGTCTCCCCCGGGAGCGCCGGGAACACGCCGTCCCCGGCGACGACCAGCAGGACGGCGATGAAGCCGTACTCCGCCGCCCCCTCCGCGAGGTCGTGCAGGTCGGAGAGGACGGACAGCGCCTGCGGCAGGTGGCCGAGGGCGGGCAGGGG
>DATMJR010000410.1:0-7747 GCA_035553775.1 Miltoncostaeaceae bacterium
CATGGTCGGTCTCCCGTCGGATGGACGCGCTCCGCGCGGCCGGCGGCGAGGTGGGCATCCTCGCCGGCCGCGCCCAGGGGGATGCTAGACCGCTCCGCGCCGGCTGCAGGGGCGGCGGGGGCGGCCCGGGGCGCCAGGCCCGGCAGCACCGTGTCGACGATCGCCTCCACGAGGCCGGGCGCGTCCAGTGGCTCCAGCGACACCAGGCGACGGTAGAACAGGGGGCCAGCCAGCGCGGACGCGGCGATCGTCAGGTCCGCATCCGGCCGCACCTCCCCGCGCGACCGGGCGCGGGTCAGCACCTCCAGCACCGGCCCCCGGCAGTCCGCGGCGAAGGTCCGGTGCAGGGACGCGAGCGCGGGGTCGTGGCGCGCGGACTCCGCCACCCCGGCGAGGGCGCGTGCCCAGGGCGCCGTGTCCAGCGCATGGGCGAGGCCCGCGAGCAGGCCGATCAGGTCCTCGCGCACAGCCCCCGAATCGGGCGGCGCGACGGTGCAGGCGGTGCTCCGCAGCGCATCGACGACCAGGTGGGCACGGCCGTCCCACTGGCGGTACACGGTCGTCTTGGCGACGCCGGCGCGGGCGGCCACCGCCTCGACGGTGACGGCCGGGAGCCCATCGTCGCACAGGATCTCGACGGTGGCCGCGAGCACCGCGGCGCGCGAGCGCTCCAGCCGCGGGTCGCGCCGGGCGCCGCCGCAGGGATCGGTCATGTGACAGCCAACGGGTCGGTTCCGCTACGCGTCCGTATCGAAGGTGGTCTAGTGTGCCGCACCGTACCGGACGACCCCCCGCAGGAGGACCCCCGATGCCGCAGGCGGACAACCGCCGCTGGATCGCACTGACACTGCTCAGCCTGACGCAGTTCGTGCTGATCATCGACGTCTCCATCGTCAACGTCGCGCTCGCCGACATCCAGAGGTCCCTGGCGTTCTCCCAGGAGGACCTCCAGTGGATCCTCAGCGCGTACACGCTCACCTTCGGCGGTCTGCTGCTGCTCGGCGGCCGCCTCGGCGACCTCTTCGGGAGGCGCCGGCTGTTCCTGATCGGCCTGGTGGTCTTCACCGTGGGTTCGGCGCTGTGCGGTTTCGCCCAGACCGACCTGATGCTGATCCTGTCGCGGGCGCTGCAGGGCATCGGCGCCGCGATCATCTCGCCGGTCGCGCTCTCGATCCTCACCACGACCTTCGCCGAGGGCAGCGAGCGCAACAAGGCGCTCGGCATCTGGGGCGCCCTCGCGGGCGTCGGCGGCGCGGTGGGCGTGCTGGCAGGCGGCCTGCTCGTGGAGTACCTGTCGTGGCGCTGGATCTTCCTCGTCAACGTGCCGGTGTGCCTGGCGGTGCTGTTCCTGGTGCCCCGCTTCGTCGACGAGAGCCGCGGCGAGGGCCGCCCGCGGGTGGACGCGGCGGGCGCGATCTCGGTGACCGGCGGTCTGGCGCTGCTGATCTACGGACTCGTGCACGCCGAGACCGACGGCTGGGGCGACCCGGTCACGATCGCGTGCCTCGCGGTGGCCGCGGGCCTGATCGCGCTGTTCGTCCTGATCGAGTCCCGGATGCGCGACGCGCTGCTGCCGCTGTCGATCTTCCGCAACCGCACCCTGACGGGCGCGAACGTGGTCGGCTTCCTGCTCGGGGCCGCGATCTTCGCGATGTTCTTCTTCCTGTCGCTCTACATGCAGCAGGTGCTCGGCTACAGCGCGCTCGGGACCGGCCTGCGGTACCTGCTGGTGGCCCTGGTGATCGTGTTCGCCGCCGGCCTCTCGCAGGCGCTCGTCACGCGGCTCGGCGTGCGCCCGGTGCTCGCGACGGGGATGCTGCTGCTGGCGCTCGGGCTCCTCTACTTCGCCCAGATCCGCGTCGACGGCGGGTACGGGCGTGACCTGGTGCCCGGCTTCATCCTCGCCGGCATCGGGCTGGGCTTCGCGTTCGTCCCGGTCTCGATCGCCGCCCTGCAGGGGGTCGAGGCGCGGCTCGCCGGCGCGGCGTCGGGCCTGATCAACACGAGCCAGCAGATCGGTGGGGCCGTGGGCATCGCGGTCCTGTCCACCGTCGCCAACACGGTCACCAACAACCGGGCCGAGGACGTCGCCGCCTCGGCCGCACGCGCCGGCCAGAGCCCCGAGGACGCCGTCCGGTCGGCCCTGCCGCAGGTGCTGGTGGACGGCTTCCAGACCCAGTTCTACGTGGCGGCGGGCATGGCGCTGGTCGGCCTGCTGTGCACGCTGTTCATCATCCGCAAGGTGACGGTGGTGCCGGGCGAGGTGCAGCCGGTCGCCGTGTAGACGGGGCGGCCGGGCGGGGCCGGCGCGGCGCCCCCGCCCGCCCGGCCCCCGCCGACGTATCCTGGGGGACGACCGCGAGACGCCGGAGCGCCCGATGACCCCTCCCGACACCGATCCCCGCGACCTCGAGGCGTGGGCGCGCGCCGCCCAACGCGAGCTGGGCGAGCGCGACCTCGCGGAGCTCACCCGGGTCACCCCCGAGGGCATCCCGGTGAAGCCGCTCTACACCGCGGAGGATCTGGAGGGGATCGAGGCGGTCGGGTCGGTGCCCGGCGCGGCGCCGTTCATGCGCGGCGTGCGGGCGACCATGTACGCCAACCGCCCCTGGACCATCCGCCAGTACGCCGGATTCTCGACGGCCGAGGAGTCCAACGCGTTCTACCGCCGCAACCTCGAGGCGGGGCAGATGGGCCTATCGGTGGCCTTCGACCTCGCCACCCACCGGGGGTACGACAGCGACCACCCCCGCGTGGAGGGCGACGTGGGCAAGGCCGGCGTGGCGATCGACTCCGTCGAGGACATGAAGATCCTGTTCGACGGCATCCCGCTGGACCGGATGTCCGTCTCGATGACCATGAACGGGGCGGTGCTGCCCGTGATGGCGTTCTACATCGTGGCCGCGGAGGAGCAGGGGGTGCCGCCCGAGCGCCTCTCCGGCACGGTGCAGAACGACATCCTCAAGGAGTTCATGGTCCGGAACACCTACATCTACCCCCCGGAACCGAGCATGCGGATCGTGGCCGACATCATCGGCTACACGGCCCGCAGCATGCCGCGCTTCAACTCGATCTCGATCTCCGGCTACCACATGCACGAGGCCGGGGCGACGGCCGTGCAGGAGCTGGGCTTCACGATCGCCGACGGCGTCGAGTACGTCCGGGCGGCCGTGGCGGCGGGCCTCGACGTCGACGCCTTCGCCCCGCGGCTCTCCTTCTTCTTCGCGATCGGCATGGACTTCTTCATGGAGATCGCCAAGCTGCGCGCCGCGCGGCTGCTGTGGGCACGGGCGCTCGAGCCCTTCGCGCCCGCCAAGGAGACCTCGCGGATGCTGCGCACCCACTGCCAGACCTCGGGGGTCTCGCTCACCGCCCAGGACCCCTACAACAACGTCGTCCGCACGGCGTTCGAGGCGCTCGCCGCGGTGCTGGGCGGCACGCAGAGCCTGCACACGAACTCGTTCGACGAGGCCATCGCCCTGCCCACCGAGGACTCGGCGCGGATCGCGCGCAACACGCAGCTGATCCTGGCCGAGGAGACCGGGGTCACGCGCGTCGTGGACCCGCTGGGCGGCAGCTACTACGTGGAGTCGCTCACGCACTCGCTGGCGGAGGCGGCCTGGACGGTGGTGCAGGAGGTGGAGCTGCTCGGCGGCATGACCGCCGCGGTCGCCTCGGGCATGCCCAAACTGCGCATCGAGGAGGCCGCCGCCCGGCGGCAGGCGCGCATCGACCGCGGCGAGGAGGTCATCGTCGGGGTCAACCGCTACCGGCGCACCGAGGAGTCGCCGCTCGAGGTGCTGGAGATCGACAACCGCGAGGTGCGCCGGCGCCAGATCGCGCGCCTGGAGGAGCTGCGGCGCACCCGCGACGAGGAGCGGGTGCGCGCCGCCCTGGAGGCCCTTCGGGCGGGCGCCGCCGGCGACGCCAACCTGCTGGAGCTGTCGGTGGAGGCGGCGCGGGCCCGCGCGACCCTCGGAGAGATCTCCCAGGCCATGGAGGACGTCTTCGGCCGCCACCGCGCATCGGTGCAGAGCGTGTCCGGCGTGTACGGCGCCGCATACGCCGGCGATGACGACTTCGCGGCCATCCGCGCCCGCGTGGACCGCTTCGCCGAGGAGGAGGGCCGGCGCCCGCGGATGCTGGTGGCGAAGATGGGCCAGGACGGCCACGACCGCGGGGCCAAGGTGATCGCCACCGCCTTCGCGGACCTGGGCTTCGACGTCGAGGTGGGCCCGCTCTTCCAGACGCCGGGGGAGGTCGCCCGCGACGCGATCGATGGCGACGTGCACGTGGTGGGCGTCTCCACGCACGCGGCCGGCCACAAGACGCTCGTGCCCCAGCTCATCGAGGAGCTCACCGCGAACGGCGCGGGCGACGCCGTCGTCGTGTGCGGAGGCGTCGTGCCCCCGCAGGACGTCGCGTTCCTCACCGACGCCGGGGTCGCGGCGGTGTTCGGCCCGGGCACCAACATCCCTGAGGCCGCCGCGCGCATCCTCGAGCTGGTCGAGGCGCGCCGGGTCACGGCCTGACCCGCCGCCCCCCGCGGGCCGTGCCGCCGACCCCGGAGGATCTCGCCCGCGCGCTGCGCGCCGGCGACCGGCGGGCCCTGGCGCGCGCCATCACACTGGTCGAGTCGACCCGCCCCGACCACCGCGAGGCCGCGGACCGCCTGCTGCGCGCCTGCCTGCCGGCAGCGGGCGGCGCCTTCCGGCTGGCGGTCTCCGGGCCGCCCGGCGCCGGCAAGAGCACCCTCATCGAGACGCTCGGCCTGATGCTGGTGGAGCGCGGGACGCGCCTGGCGGTGCTGGCCGTCGACCCCTCGAGCAGCGTCAGCGGGGGCTCGATCCTGGGGGACAAGACCCGCATGGGCGAGCTGGTGCGCCACGAGCACGCGTACGTGCGCCCCACGCCCGCCGGCACGACGCTCGGCGGCGTGGCCCGCAGCACGCGCGACAGCATCGTGCTGTGCGAGGCGCACGGGGCCGAGGTGGTGATCGTCGAGACGGTGGGGGTGGGGCAGTCCGAGACGGCGGTCTCCGGGATGACCGACCTCTTCCTGCTGGTCGCCTCGCCCGCCGGCGGCGACGACCTGCAGGGCATCAAGCGCGGGATCATGGAGCTCGCCGTCGGCGAGTACCGCACGGCGCTGCGGCTGCTGCAGCCCCGTCACCCCGAGCTGCCGCCCCTGGTGACCGCCGTCTCGGCCCGCACCGGCGCGGGCATGGCCGAGTTGTGGGACGAGCTCGCCGCGCGCCGGCGGGCGCTGGCCTCCGGGGGCGCGCTCGCGCGGCTGCGGGCGCAGCAGGCGCGGGGCTGGATGTGGGACGAGGTGCGGGCCGAGGTGCTCGCGCTGCTGCGCGGACCCCGGCTCGCGGACCTCACCGCCGACCTGGAGCGGCGGGTCGCCGAGGGCACGCTGCCGCCGCGCGCCGCCGCCGGTGAGGTCGTGAACGCGCTCGCCCGGCAGGAGGCCGGCGGCGGCGAGGGCGCCTGATGGCGGGCGGGGTCAGTCCCCGCCGTCGCCCATCGCGAGCGGCCCGCCGCTCCAGCCGAGCTCGATCTCGATCTCGACCTCGTCGCCGTCCTGCTCGATCTCGATGGAGAGCTCCACCCGGTCCGGCACCCGCAGGGTCATGCGCTTGCCCTCGCGCATCACCTGCAGCCCGTTGTTGGAGGCGATCTCGTCCGCCAGCGCCCGCAGGCGCGCGGCCGCCTCCTCCCGGCGCAGCGTGTGCTCCTCCTCGTACAGCGTGATCTCGTCGCCCATGTGGACCCCCGGCTCGTGGTGGGAGGTGGGTACCCGGCCGCGCACCGCGCGACCCGGGGACGGCGGTGCCGACGGACCATCGCCGCTCCCCCGGGCCGGGGGCGTCGCGTATGGCGCGTCCGCGGGCGGGTCCGTCACCATGGCGCCCTGCGGCTGCGCTGCCACTGCGCCGAACCCGCCACTTCTGGCCCGTGACGTCGGACTGTCCGTCCACGCGTCCGGCGTAACAGTCCTGGCTGCCGGTCGCGTCGGGCACTCGTCGTCGAGGGGACCGCAGGAACCGGCGGCGGCGGACCATTGCCGCCTCACGGCCGGGGGCGCTGCCCATGGCGCGTCCGGGGGCTGGTTCGGCACCACCGTCCGCGGCGGCAGACGGCCGCGCGCGGCACCACCGTCCGCGGCGGCACCCGGCCGCGCGCGGCACCACCGTCCGCGGCGGCTAGCGCACCCGTGTCAGCCGCAGCACCCGCACGGGGGCGGCGTTGGCGGCCTCGGCGCGCACGATCACGCGCTTGCCGCCGCGCGTCCGCGGTGAGAACCGCATCCGCACGCGCGTCGTGTACGTGGCGCCGGGGCGGAGGTTGGCGACCCGCTTCCACAGCACGTTGCCCGTCACCACATCGCCGCGCCCGAGCCGCTGGGCCAGGACGGCACCGGAGGGCAGGGTGGTGCGCACCACGATGTTCCGCGCCGGGCGCTGGCCCGTGTTGCGCACGCGCACCACGTACACCCCCGCGCGCCCGGGGCGCACGCGGACCGGCCCCGCCACCGTTGCGCGCAGCCGCGGGGCGGGCGACGTCGTCCCCGTCGCGGTGCCCTGCGTGGGGCCGCACGCCCCACCGGCGACGACGAACGTGCTCACCCAGGAGTCGTTGCCCGGGACCCCCTCCACCAGGCGTCCGGTGGGGTCGGCGATGGCGACCGAGGCGGTGCTGGTCAGCACGCCGCACTGCGCCTCGGTGACGGCGCTCGTCCCCCGGTACACCAGCGACTGCCCCGGCTCGAGACGGGCGGGCGGGGTCCCCGCCGGAGCGAGGCCGGTCGCCCGCGTGTGCGCGACCCGGATGGCGGCGACCGGCACCGGCACGTCGCCGGCGTTGACCACCGTGAGGGTGTGGACGGCGGTCTGGCCCGGCGCATACGCAAGCGCCTCCGTGGCGGCGACCACCTGCAGGTCCACCGTGCAGGTGACGGGGACCACCGCGCGGGCGAGGTTGTCGTCCAGGTCGGCCTCCGGGGTGCGGACCACCCCCGGTCCGAGGGCGATCTCGGCGCTCGCCCCCACGCTGCCGAAGCACTGGTCGGCGGTCACCCGGGTGCTGCCGAGCAGGTTGAGCGTCTCCCCGGCGAGCAGCTCGTCGGGGGCCGGCGCCGCGACGGGCGTGGCGTCCATCCCCGCCGTCGTCACCGCGATCTGACCCCGCGGGATCGGCGAGGTGCCGTCGTTGCGCACGGCGACGCGCCACTGGACGCTCTGACCGGGACGTACGGCGGGCCGGTCGGCGACCACCTCGGCGGCCAGGTCGAAGCGGCAGCGCGGCGACGTCGCGGTGGCGCGCGCGGTGCGGCCGTCGAGTCGCCACTCCAGCGGGAAGCTCGCGAAGTCGACCGCCACCGCCATGTGGGTGCGGTCGTCGGCGTACCCGGCCAGCGGGGCCGCGTCCGGGGCGAAGGCCGTGGGCTGCCCCCGATTGGCGGCGCCCGGGGCGAAGCGGTTGCGCGTCCCGACCGCGATGGTCTCGCCCCGGGCGTCGGCCGCCCGGAACCCCCAGTAGCCCGTCCACCCGCCGTCCCGGGGCGCCACGCAGGTCACCTGGGGGGTCACGGCCAGGGCCGAGGCGGCGGGCACGAGGGCTGCTGCGGCGGCGGCGAGGACGACGGTGAGGCGCGGCACGCGCGCAATCTCACCAGATCGGCCGGTGCGCCGTCACCCCGGCCGGGTTTGGAGGGCCCGGCGCGCGTCGCCGGGCCCTCCAA
>DATMJR010000411.1:0-2280 GCA_035553775.1 Miltoncostaeaceae bacterium
CCCCGTCCACGCGCGCGGCGCCGTGCCCGGCCGTCGCGGGATGCGTGGTCCACAGGTGGATGCACCACGGCGGGCGCCGCGCGGCGCCGCGCCGGACGTGGCGCGGGCCCGCGAAGCCGGCCCGGGCGCCGCGGCGCGGACGCCCACGCGCGGCAGGCAGGGGATTCGCCTGCGTACCAAGAGGCGGCGGCGTGCCCCGGCGGCCCGAGCCTCCCGGGGGTGATTCAGCGCACGCCGGTGAGGCGCGAGGTGAGGCCCTTCACGGCCTCGTAGATCTCGCCCTCGTCGGACATCTGCGTGCTCACCTTCTGAACGGCGTAGAGCACGGTGGTGTGGTCGCGCCCGCCGAAGGCGCGCCCGATCGCCGGCAGCGAGCCGTCGGTGAGCTCGCGGCTGAGGTACATGGCCACCTGGCGGGGGGTCACCAGCCGGCGGGTGCGCTTCTGCCCGGTGAGCTCGCCGAGCGTCACGTCGTAGTAGCGGCACACCTCGCGCTGCACGGCGTCGATGGTGACCGTGCCGTCGCCGGCGGGGTACAGGTCCTGCAGCACCTCCGCGGCGAGGTCCACCGTGACGGGGCGGTTCGAGATGGAGGCGTGGGCGACCACGCGCGTGAGCGCCCCCTCGAGGGCGCGGACGTTGGTGGTGACGCGCTCCGCGATGAACGACAGCACCGTGGGGTCGTCGACCCCGTACGAGTCGTACTGCGTCCGCTTGCGCAGGATCGCGATGCGGGTCTCGAGGTCGGGGGGCTGCACGTCGGTGATCAGGCCCATCTCGAAGCGCGAGCGCAGGCGGTCCTCCAGCGTCGCGATCGCCTTCGGGGGGCGGTCCGAGCTGATCACGATCTGCTTGCCGCTGTCGTGCAGGGCGTTGAACGTGTGGAAGAACTCCTCCTGCGTCTGCTCGCGCCCCTGCAGCGACTGGATGTCGTCGATGAGCAGGATGTCGACGCTGCGGTAGCGGTCCTTGAAGGACCGGATGTTCCCGTCGCGGAGCGCGTTGATGAACTCGTTCGTGAACGTCTCGACCGAGACGTACATGTAGAGGAGTTCGGGGTAGTTGCGATCGACGAAGTGGCCGATGGCCTGCAGCAGATGCGTCTTGCCCAGCCCGACGCCGCCGTAGATGAACAGCGGGTTGTACGCGCGCGCCGGCGCCTCCGCCACCGCCAGGGCCGCCGCCTGGGCGAAGCGGTTGGAGGGCCCCGTCACGAAGGCCTCGAAGGTGAACCGGGGCTGCAGTCGCCCCGTGGGCCGGCGCGGCATCCGCGGCGGGGGCGGAGGCGCCGGCGCGGCCGCGGGCGGCGCGCCGTCGGGGGCCGGCGGCGGCGGCGCGATCACGATGTCGACCTCGAGGTCCGTGCCCGTCACCTCGAACAGCGCGTCCTTGAGCAGCGTCATGTAGCGCTGCTGCACCCAGGAGCGGGCGAACTCGGTGTCGACGCCCACGGTGATGCGGTCGTCGCGCAGCTCGAGGGGGCGGGCCCGGTCGAAGGCGAACTCGTAGGTGGCCGCGTTGAGCGTGGCCCGCAGCCGCGCGCGGACGTCCTCCCAGACGCGCTCGAGTCCCTCGGGACGCAGGGTGGTCACTCCGTACCTCCTAGAAGAGCGTCGCGAGAAGGGTGGAGCCGGCCCCGGTGAGCGCGCGGGTGCCGTCGCCGTCGCGTGCGACCAGACCCCGGGACTCCAGCAGCACGAGCTCGCGACCGCACCGGCCGACGGGCCAGCCCAGTTCCCCGGCGATGCGCTCGGGGCGGGAGGGACCCATCTCCAGCAGCAACGCCATGACGAGGCGGGCGTCCTCACCCGGCAGGCCGGGACCGTCGTCGCCCACGACGCCGGCGGAGTCCTCGGGCAGGGGGACGCGGAGGGTGACGACCGCACCGCCCCCCAGGTTCTGGCCCACGTCGAGGTCGCCGCCGGCGTCCGCGAGCACGCGGGCCGCCAGCGGCAGCCCGCAGCCGGCGCCCCGGACGACGCGGCGCTCCCTCTGCCCGGCGGTGGTGAAGCCCGGCATCAGGGCGCGGGCCGGATCGGGGATCCCGGGGCCCGAGTCCGAGACCCGCACCGTGTGGCCCCCGTCCAGGACGCTCACCAGCGCGTCGCGGAAGTCGGCGTGCACGAGGTTCTCGATGATCTCGCGCAGGGCGATGCAGGGCGTATGGGCCCGTGCCGCCGCACCCTCGTAGAGCCGCTCCACGAGCACCCCCGGGTCGGCCTCGGCGACCTCCGCCATCTCCGGCGGCTCGGTGGCCGGGCCGTAGACGGCCAGGCGGGC
>DATMJR010000412.1:0-4101 GCA_035553775.1 Miltoncostaeaceae bacterium
GGCTTCACCCGGCCGTCGGCGTAGGTCTGCCGGCTGGGCCACACCGTGGTGCCGGAGCGGAGCGGTGTCCCCAGGAAGGTGAAGTCCTGGTACCGGCCCACCGGGATCGTGCCCCGCCAGGTGGCGCCCGTGAGCCGGCCGTCCGCCGCGCGCCGCTCGCGCACCGTGAAGCCCGGAGGCGGCACGCCCAGGGCGTACACGGTGACGGCCTCGGGGAAGGCCACCTCGACCACCGTGGACGCGATGTCCCGCTCGTTCGGCACCCGCACCGTGAACTCGGCCGGCTCGCCCTGGGTCACGCGGGTGGGGAGCACGTGCACGTGCGCCGAGGCCGCCGCGGGCACGGCGAGCACGAGCGCGGCGGCCGCCGCGGCCGCGCGCCGGTGGGGGAGAGCCGCCCTCACCCGGCCTCGAGCGAGGTGGCCAGCCCGTCGAGCATGCCCAGGTAGAGCCGGGCCTGGGTGCGGGGGCGCATCGTCAGGCGGTAGGTGAACCCCAGCGGCCCGCCGGAGGAGGACGTGAGCGTGACCAGCGTGCCCTGCTCGTCGGGGACGAGTTCCACCTCGGTGTCGGCCCGCAGGCCGGGCCCCTTCGCCCGCCAGGCGATGGCCCGGGGCGCCTCCAGGCGGGCCACGCGGGGGCGCGTGTAGAAGTCGCGGCCGCGCGGGTGCACCAGCCGCAGGTCGAGCAGGGAGCCCTCCCGGAGGGGCGTCTCGGCGGCCGCCTCGAGGCAGGCCGGGTTCCACTCCGGCCAGTGCGCGAAGTCGGTCAGCCGGGCCCACACCGCCTCGGCCGGGGCGTCGACGACGACCGTCACCCGGCAGTCCATCAGCCGCGGATGCCCTCCGCGCGGAACAGCGCCGCCATGGCGCTGCGGCCGACCTCGAGGTCGGCGGCGCCGGGCTCGCGGGTGGCGAAGCGGGCCTGCAGCAGGTGCCCGGCGCCGTGCACGACCCGCGCGACGGGGTTCTGCGGGCGCCGGTGCGCGAACGCGAACAGCTCCACGGCCATCCCCGCCCCGGCGACGGCGGCGACGGCGCGAGTGCGGGGCCCGAGCCGGCGGTCGACGCGGCGCGCGAGCAGGTTGGCGAGGGTGGTGGTCGCCATCAGCGGCAGCACCAGGTTGCTGCCGCAGCGCGGGTGCTCCTTGGGATGGGCCCCGGCGTTGGCCACCTCGTCCGGGCCGCCGCTCTCGTAGGCGGCGATGCTCTTGTGCTCCACGGCGTGCCACACGGCCGCGCGCGACCCGCGCAGCGAGAGCAGCGCCGGCAGCAGGCCCGCCGCCGCGACCACCGCCTCCTGCCCGAGGGGGGAACGGATGCGCCGGCGCGCGTAGGCCGTGGCGCCGAGCGCGATGAGGACGCCGGCGCCGGCGCCCCGCTCCTCCATCGCGAAGCGCGCCTGCGGCATGCCCATGCGCACGGCGGGGAGCACCGCGATGGCCTCGCCCAGGCGCAGCACGCCGCGCACGAGCGGGACGGATTCCAGCGGACCCACCGCGAGCCGCGGCTTGGCGCCGGAGGCGACCGCCACGGACCCGTCGCCCTCGCGCACCGCCGCGGCCCAGTGGCGCGGACCGTGGACCAGGAGCCCGTTGGCGAGGGCCATGCCCCCGAGGCGTGGGCGTTCGTCGTCGCTCATCGCGCGGAGCCTAGCGCGGCGCGGCGGCGCGGCGGTGTCCTGCACGGACGCCGGGACGGCCGTTGGCCGTCCCGGCGAAGCCCGGCCTACCGGCGGAGCGCGTCCCCGGCGTCCCGCGCGGCGTCCTTCACCTTGTCCGCCGCCTGCTCCATCTTGCCCTGGCGCTGGTCGGAGCGGCCCTCGCGGGCCATCTCGTCGTCGCCCGTGACCGCGCCTCCCGCCTCCTTGAGGCGGCCCTTCATCTCGGTGGACTTCCCGTCGTCGGCCATGTCCGTCCTCCTGGTCGGTGCCTGCCCGGGAGGTGCCCCGACGCGCGAGGGAGGAAACGACGAGCGGGTGTGCGGCGACGGGCGGCCCCCGTCAGCCCCGGGTCGACCCCCGGCGCTCCGCGGCCAACCGCCCGGCGACCGGGTCGGAGGCGTCGACGAAACGCATGGTCGCGGCGAGCGCCCGATGGCCGGCCTCCTCGGCCACGGCGCGGTGCATCGCCTGCGCCACCGCACGGTAGGCGGGGTGGCCCTGCGGCTGGCTGCGCAGCTCCACCAGGTGCATCAGCTCGCGGGCGTTCAGGGTGAGCGTGAAGCGGATCCGGTGCGCGAGGCTGACGGCGTAGGGGGCGTCCTCCGGGAACCGGGCGCGCAGCAGCCCGTGCAGTGCGGCGGACTCGCGCATGGTGCGCTCCCAGTCGCCGCCGCCGCCCGCCTCGCCCACCTCGGCGGGCATCTCCCAGCCCAGCTGGGGCGTGAGCGGCTGCACCTGCAGCGTCAGCATGCGGTGCCGCTGCAGGTCGCGGTAGGCGCCGTAGTCGCAGACGACGTCGAAGGTGTAGGCGGTCGCCTCCAGCGCCCGGCCCGGGCGCTCACGGCGGTCGGCGCGGTCGCCCGTGAGCGCCGTCAGCACGCGGAGGCGGTCGTGCGGCGCCATGGCGGCGGCCGCGGCACGCACGTCGGCCAGCGGCAGCCCGGACGCGGGCCACAGCGCGTGCGCGACGACCCGTTCCTCGCCGTCCGGGTCGTGGTCGACCAGCGCGACCCGCGGCGCCGCCGGCCCGGGGGACGGTGCGGGCAGCAGCTCGCCGGCGAGCCCCTCCAGGGCGTCCCGGGTCGCGGCGAGGTACCGCGCGTGGCGCACCCCGCGGTCCGGCCGGTCCACGCGGACGAGGAAGGCGGGGATCACCTGCCGCAGCGCGGCGAGCATCGCCTCCCCGCAGGCCCGCGCCTCGGCGAGCGGGTGGGCCTGCAGCCGCACCAGCAGGGCCTCGTACGCCTGGCCGGACGCGAAGATGCCCATGTTGGACGTCGTCGCCGCGGGCAGCAGGCCCCGCAGGGAATCGAGGGCCCGGGCGCGCACCGCCCGGGCGCGGGCCGGGTCGTCGCCCCCGCCGGGCACCCGGCGGTCCCAGTGATCGGTCAGCGCGGGGACCAGGGCGGCGTAGGCGGCGAAGGCCCGGTCGAGCGTCCGGGTGTACGCCGGGCCGGCCTCGGGATCGGCCAGCACGTGGGGGGGCCGGTGGTACCGCCAGTGGCCGCCCGGGCGGTCGGTGTAGGCGATGTACCGCGTGGACTGCTCCAGGTAGGACGCCAGCCGCCCCCACTGCAGGACCTTGGTGAGCACGTTCGACGCGCCCTCCACGGCCAGGTGCACCGCACCCAGCTGCGCCACCGAGTCGTCGCCGTAGTCCGCCAGCACGCGCCCGTAGAGGGCCTCGGCCCGTTCGCTGCCCGGGGCCTCCCCGCTCCCGGCGGCGGGTGGCGCGTCGGCGAGGAACTCGTCCACCAGCAGCCGGCGCAGCGGCTTGGGGCTGCGCGAGTAGCGGGCGAACAGCGCGCCCTTGACCGTCTCCGGCAGGTTCACCAGCGCGAACACCGGCCCGTCGATGTCGGTCACGTAGGGCCGGACCCGCTCCCGCTCCTCGGCTGTGAGATCCATGCGTCCCCCGCCTTCGGTCAGTTCCGCGCGCCCGCGGCGCGGGGCATCCTACGGCCGTGCCCGACGACCCCGCGAGGGACGGTGCCCCGTCCGCCGCCCGCGCCCGCGCGGCGGCCCGCCGCACGGCGGCCGCCGTCGCCCCCGTCGCCCTCGCGGGCGCGCTCGCCGCGATCGGCCTGCTGCCCGGTGGCGGTGCGCCGGGGGCGACGGCCCCCGCCCCGCCCGGTGGGGCGTCGCTGTGCCGCACCGTGGGCGCCGCCGACGGGTTCCCCACGCTTCCCGCGCCGGCCGGGGGCCCCATCCGCGACCTCACCGGTTTGCAGGACCTGCGCCGCGACATGGCCCTCGACGGGCTCGGGCCGGGCGGGGACGGCCGGGGAGTCCGCGTCGCCGTCGTCGAATTCGATTGGGACCCGGCGCACGTCGAGCTCGACGGGCGGGTGCCGTCCCGGCCGTCCTTCCGTCGCGCGGGTGGCGCGGGCGACGTGAGCCACGGCACCGCCGGGCTCGCGCTCATCGGCGGGCGTGCCG
>DATMJR010000413.1:0-3684 GCA_035553775.1 Miltoncostaeaceae bacterium
CACCACGCGGCCGAAGGGGGTGCGCCGGCGCGTTCTGCCGGGCATGCAGTCGCTGACGGCCGGGCCCGACGAGGCCCTGCTGTACGTGCCCGCCGGCGCGCTGCGGGGGCGTGCCCCCCGGCTGGTCGTGGCGTTCCACGGGGCGGGCGGCGACGCCGCGCACGGCATGCGCCTGCTCGCCGGCGCGGCCGACGCGGCGGAGCTCGCGATCCTGGCCCCCTCCTCCCACGGCACGACCTGGGACGCCATCCACTCGGGCTTCGGCCCGGACGTCGCCCGGGTCGACCGGCTGCTCGCGGCGGCGTTCGCACGGGTGCCGGCCGCCCCGCCCCTGCTGCTCGCGGGCTTCTCCGACGGCGCCTCCTACGCCCTGTCGCTGGGCCTCGCCAACGGCGACCTCGTGGGCGGCGTCGTGGCCTTCTCACCGGGATTCGTCGTGCCCGGGCCGCGGCATGGGCGGCCGCGCGTCTACGTGTCGCACGGCACGGCCGATCCGGTGCTGCCCGTCGACCTGACGAGCCGGCGCCTGGTGCCGGCGCTGGTGCAGGAGGGCTACGACGTGCGCTACGAGGAGTTCAGCGGGGGCCACGAGGTGCCCCCGGACCGGGTGCAGGCGGCCCTGGCGACACTGCTCGGCCCCGACGACCCGGCGACGGCGCCGCCGGGTCGCATTTAGGGCGCGCCCCGCGGCGGCTCAGGCCGGGACCGGCTCCCGCTCGACGCGGTCGTAGAGCGTGTCGCGCTCCACCGGCACGCGGCCGCCCTGCCGGATGAGCTCGCGCATGCGCTCCTGCGAGAGCCCGAGCGGCGTCTGCACGGTGGTGGCGTGGGCGATGCGCTCCTCGATGAGCGTGCCCGAGAGGTCGTCCAGCCCGTAGGACAGCGCCTCGGCCGTGATCTCCTCGCCCAGCATCACCCAGTGGCCCTTGATGTGCGGGAAGTTGTCGAGGAAGAGCCGGGCGACGGCGATGGTGCGCAGCTTCTCCTCGCGGCTGGGTCCCGGCAGGTAGGCGAACTCGGTGTTGCCCGGCAGGAACGGCAGCGGGATGAAGGCCTGGAAGCCCGCCGTGTCGTCCTGCAGCGCGCGGAGCTGGCGCATGTGGTCGACCTGCTCCGCCGGCGTCTCGAAGTGCCCGAAGAGCAGCGTCGCGTTGGTGCGCAGCCCCTGGGCGTGCGCCTCGCGGTGGACCTCCAGCCAGGTCTCCGCGGGCACCTTGCGGTCGGCGATGATCTTGCGCACGCGGGGGCTGAAGACCTCCGCGCCGCCGCCCGGCATGGTGTCGTGGCCCGCCGCGCGCGTGCGGCGCAGCGCCTCGGCCGAGGTCACCTTGGAGAGCTTGGCGATGAAGTCGATCTCGACCGCGGTCAGCGCGGTGAGCGCGACGTGCGGGAACGAGGCCTTCAGCTCGCGGAAGAGCTCCTCGTAGTACGGGAGGTCGTACTCCTTGGTCATGCCGCCCACGATGTGGAGCTCGGTGATGCCGTGCCCCACGAGCTGGCCGGCGCGCTCCACGAGCTGGTCGACGCTGTACGCGTATGCGCGCGGGTCCTTCTCGGTCCACACCGCGAAGGCGCACAGGCCGCAGCCCACCACGCAGATGTTGGTGGGGTTGAGGTGCGCGTTGACGTTGTAGGTGATGCCGGCGCCGTAGCGGCGGCGGGTCACCTCGTCGGCGGCCGCGCCGAGGTCGGCGAGCGGCGCGCGCTCGTACAGCGCGACGGCCTCGTCCGGGGTGATGCGCTCGCCCCCGGCCGCCCGCGCGAGGATGCTGTCGGTCACGTCTGCGATGCCTCCGAATGCCTCGCCGTTGCCCACGCACGGGCCCGGCGCCCGGGCATTCCGGGACGGGTCGCGTGCCGCGGCCCGGGAAGCGCCTGCCACGGCGGCGGCACCCGCGGACCCGTCACCCAGGGTATCAAGACGCCCCGGCGCCGCCGCCGGTCCCGGCGCCGCCGCCGATCCCCCGGGCCGGGCGCGACCGGGCCGCGGCCCACGGGGGACGCGGAGGGGCGCCGGCCCGTCTACCATCGGCGCATGACCGAATTCGCGCTGAAGGAATGGGCCGTCACCCTGGACGCGCTCGCGTCGGGCCGGCAGGTGCTGGTCGTCCGCAAGGGCGGCATCGGGGAGAAGCGGTTCGAGCTGCCGCACGGGCGGTTCTTCCTGTTCCCCACCTTCGCCCACCAGCGCCCGGAGCTGGTGAAGCCGGAGTACCACGAGGCGTACCGGAGCTCGCTGGAGCAGCGCGAGGAGCCGGAGCGGCTCCCGCTGCGCCTGTACGCCGAACTCCACTCGGCGTACGAGATCCGCGACGACGCCGGCCTGGCGGCGGTCGCCTCCGAGCACGTGCTCACCGACGACTACGCCGCCGAGCGCCTCAAGTGGCGCCGCAAGCACCCCCTGTGGGCCGTGGTGCTGCGCGTGTCGCGGGTGCTCGCGCCGCCGGTGCTCACCGTCGGTCCCGAGCACGGCGGATGCGTCAGCTGGCTGACCCTGCCCGAGGGGATCGTCCCCGGCGCCTGCGAGCCCGTCCTGGGGGACGAGGAGTTCGCCCGCGCCGAGCAGCGCGTGGCCGACCGCCTCTCCGGCGTGGCCCAGGCCGTCTAGGACCGCGGCGGGGCGTGCCGTCCCTCCTGGTACCGTTCGCGCCGTGAGCCACGTCGCCGAGTTCGACCAGCTCCTCGCCGAGCTGCCGCAGGACTGGTCCTTCTTCGAGTGCTACGTCGGCCTCGACGACCCGACGCGGCTGGCGGAGGCGCGGGTGGCCCTGTCCCGGGCGAACGCCCGCCCGCTCTACGGCCAGGGCGACCACGACTTCGCGATCACCGTCGCCCACGCGGCGGGGCGCGGCGCCCGTGCCGGCGTCGTGCGGTCGGCGCTCAAGCTGCTCGACGACCTGGGCGTCGGCGGCCGCACGTGGGTCGGCGAGGTGCGCACGCGCTACCGGCCGGCCGCACCGCACCGCTTCGGTCCCTGACGGCGCCCCGGCCGTGTACCGCAGCGAGGAGGACCTCGCGCTCCTTGCCGAGCTGGCGGGGGTGCTCGACCAGACGGTGGCGGCCCGCGGGCTGACCTCGGGCACCTACCTGGTGCTGCGGGAGCTCGCACGATCGGCCGTCGAGGCGCCCGTCCCGGTCGGCGACCTCGCGCAGCGGCTGGGCGCCGACGGGGACGAGGTCGCGGTGCTCGTGCAGCGCCTGGTGCAGGACGACCTCGCCCAGCTGCGTCCCAACGGTGTGCAGGTCTCGGACACCGGCCGGGTCACCGCCGATGCGGTCGAGGCCGAGGCCAACGAGGCGATGCGCGCGTACGTGCTGGAACGCCCTCACACCGCCACCGTCTACGGGTTGGTGGCCGCCATGCAGTCGGGCAGGTTCACCGTGGAGGACCTGCTGGAGTTCATCGCCGAGGCCTCCCGGGAGTCCGAGGAGGATCCGCCCGAGGGCTGACGGCCGCGCCGACCGGCCGTGGCCGAGCGGCCGGCGCAGGCGCTGCGTCAGGCAGAGGCGGGGCGTACGCGGGATCCGGCCTGCCCCGCTCCGAGCGCCCGGTCACCGGGCCGCCCGCGGCGGGTGCCACCGCCCTCCTCCCGCCACCCGCCGCGGGTCTTCCGCCGACGCGTGCGGCGCCGATCTCCGCCTGCGTGCGCCCGCGACGAATGGGACGACGACGGCGACGAGGAC
>DATMJR010000414.1:0-12875 GCA_035553775.1 Miltoncostaeaceae bacterium
ACCCTGATCCGCTTCACGCTCGTGCGGCCGGCCGCACGAGCGTGAAGCGGATCAGGGTCCGCGCAGGGCGGCCCGAG
Source organism: Miltoncostaeaceae bacterium (assembly GCA_035553775.1). Taxonomy (GTDB): domain Bacteria; phylum Actinomycetota; class Thermoleophilia; order Miltoncostaeales; family Miltoncostaeaceae; genus DATMJR01. Next base: position 78 of record DATMJR010000414.1, read on the forward strand.
GCGCGCAGCCGCGCCAGCGTGCGGTCGATCACGAGCTCCTGCCGGTGGATGCGCGGGGGCCCGCCGGCGGCGGGCGTGAGCCGCGCGACCACCGCGTAGGGCCCGTCGGGGACGCCCAGGCGCTTGGGGTCGAGACCGACCCGCAGGCGCCCGGGCCCCGCACCCCCGCCCAGGCGCCGGGCGCCCCCGCCGCGACGTGCCAGCACCACGTCCACGCGACCGGCGTCCCCGGCATGCACCGTCACCGGGATCCGGTCGTCGATCCCGTCGCCGTTCGGCGACAGGCGCGCGCGCCCCAGCGGCGCGACGGCGGCCCCGCGGTAGGTCACCACGAGGGCGTTCGACAGCGGGCGCTCGTACCGGCGCGCGACGACCTGGGACCCGAGCGCCACCAGCTGCGCACTCCCCCCTCCGTCGAAGGCGATCGCGCTCCGGGCACCGAGGTCGGCCATCAGTCGCGCCTGCTCGGGCACCGTCAGCCCGGGACTGCCCTGGTCGGCCCCCTCGGCGACGACCATCAGGAGGGTGCCGTCCGCGGTCTGCCCGAGGGCGCTGCGCTGCGTGCGCGCCCCGCGCTGGGCGATCGTGAAGGTCTCGCCGGCGTCGGCCACCGCCACCCCGTCGCGCACCAGCAGCGGGCCTCCCCCGATCGCCCACAGGGCCCCGGGCGGAAGACCGGGGAACGCCACCGACAGGCGCACCCGCCGGCCGGCCGGCAGCGCCGTCCGCAGGGGCCCCTGGGCGGTGCCCACCCCGCGCAGCACCACCTGCCCGGGCCCGATGGCGGTGCGGCCGGCCGTGCGCGCCCCGACGACCGTTCCGTCCACGACGCCGCCCAGCGGCAGCGCCCCGCCGTCGAGCGCCACGGTCACCTCCCAGCCCCGTCCGGACGGCGTCGCCGCGCCGCTCGCCGCGGTGTAGAGCACGGTCTCGGAGGAGCGCTCCTCGGGACGGTTGAGGCCGTGGATGACCATCGGCGCCGCCGGGGGCGCCGCCGGGTCCACGACCTGCCAGCGCGCGGTCATGCCGAGACGGGTGACCATGAGCGCGCCCTCGGGCGGCATGACCGCGGCCGAGCGGCCCGCCTCCGGCTCGCTCACCGGCTCCGCACCCCGTGCGAAGACCCCGCTGGGGTACGAGCGCACGAAGTTGAACAGGTCCCCGTTGATCCCCGCCAGCGTCCCGGCGGGGAGGCGGTCGCGGACGTGGCGGCTGAGGCTGCCCACCGACTGCGTGCTGCCGCCGAGCAGGACGGGCTCCAGATCGAGCACGCCGGGGCTGCGGCGCATGCGGAGCACGTGCACCACCTGGCCGTCGGGGCGCACCAGCCGCTGCAGCACCAGACCCGGGGCCAGGTCCGTGCGCTGCGACGCGGCCTGGACCGAGGCGGGCTCCGCTCCGGCGGCCGGGAGCGCCAGCGCGAGCGCGAGGACGGGCAGGGCGAGCCGGACGGCGGGCATGCGCGGCACCAGACCACGGCGCCCCGGGCGCGACAAGCCCGCCGGGTGCGCCGGCCCTAGAACTCCTGCACCGTGGGGCGCACCAGGATCTCGTTCAGGTTCACGTGGGGCGGCTGCGCGACGGCGAACATCACCAGGCGTGCGACGTCCCCGGGCTCCAGGTACCCCTCCCCGATCGGCTCGTCGTAGAAGGGCGTGTCCACCATCCCGGGCCCGACCAGCGTCACGCGCACGCCGGTGCCGTGGAGTTCGGTGCGCGCCGCCTCCGCCATCGCCGTCACCGCCCACTTGGTGGCGCCGTACAGCGAGCCGGGCGGGACCTTGCGGCCCGCGACCGACCCCATCAGCAGCAGGTGCCCCCGCGACTCGCGCAGGTGCTCCACGAACGCGCGGACCGTGAGCGCGGCGCCGTAGACGTTGGTCAGCACCATCTGCCGCCAGAACTCCGGCGACTCCGCGAGGAAGCCGCGCTTCGCGCCGAAGCCGGCGTTCGCGACCACCACGTCGGCGCGGCCGAAGTGCGCGACGGTGCGCTCGGCGAGCGCGCGCTGGTCGTCCCACTCGGTGACATCGCAGCGCACCGCCAGGGCGCGGTCCCCGCCGCCCAGCTCGGCGGCGAGCGCCGCGATGCGGTCCTCCGAGCGCGCCGCCAGCACGACCCGATGCCCGGCGTCCCGGGCCGCCCGCGCGACGGCGGCGCCGATGCCCGACGACGCCCCCGTGACCACCACCACCCGGTCCCCGTCCACCCCGGCCTCCCCGTCGCGCGTCGGATGCCGGCCGCCGCCGCGGAGCGCGGCCGGAGGCCCGGCGGCGGCCGCCCTCCGCGCACCGCCCGCGGGGGAGCATCCCACGCCCACCGGGCCCGGCCGGCCGGAACCGGACGGGCCGGGGCGGGCGGTGCCGCGGTCAGTGCGCGTGATGGGCGTGGACCCGCGCGTGGCCGCGGCCGCGGGCGATGAGCCAGCGGTTGACCGGGAGGGCCACCGCGAACGCGACCGCCAGCGCCGCGGCGAGGCTCAGCCAGAAGCGCGCGCTGCCCAGTCCGGCGTCCATCGCGCCCGGGATCAGCAGCATCGCGGCGTTGTCGACGATCTCCATGACGGCGATCGACACCGTGTCGGCGGCCAGCGCCAGCGGCAGCACGGCGGCGAGGGCCAGGCCCGAGCGCAGCAGCGGGACCATGGTGAGGGCATAGCCGAACAGGAACGCGAGGCCCACCGCGAGGGCGATGGTGGCGGCGTCGCTCCATCCGAGGGCCGTGCCGATCACCAGCCCGAGCACCTCCCCGATGGCGCAGCCGGTGAGGCAGTGCACGGTCGCCGAGAGCGCCAGGCGGTTGAGGTTCCGGGCGGACGCCTCGGAGGCGCCTCCCGCCGCGTGGGTGGCCGAGTCCGTCATGACGCCTCCCTCTGCGTCCGGAAGCTCCGCAGGCGGAGCGAGTTGGTGACCACGAACACGCTCGACAGCGCCATCGCCGCGCCCGCGATGAGCGGGTTGAGGTAGCCGGCGGCCGCCAGGGGCAGGGCGGCGACGTTGTAGGCGAACGCCCAGAACAGGTTGCCCCGGATGGTGGCCAGCGTGCGGCGTGAGAGCCGGATGGCGTCGCCGGCGCCGCGCAGGTCGCCGGAGACCAGCGTCAGGTCCGACGCCTCGATGGCCACGTCGGTGCCCGTGCCCAGGGCGAGCCCCAGGTCGGCCTGGGCGAGCGCGGGGGCGTCGTTGACGCCGTCGCCCACCATCGCGACGACCCGGCCCTCGCCCTGCAGGCGCCGCACCACGTCCACCTTGTCGGCGGGCAGCACCTCCGCGATCACCTCGCCGATGCCGACCTCCTCGGCGACGGCGTGCGCGGCGGCCGCGCTGTCGCCCGTCAGGAGCACCGGCCGCAGGCCGAGCCCGCGCAGGCGGCGCACGGCCTCGGCGCTGGTCGGCTTGACGGTGTCGGCCACGATCAGCAGCCCCCGCACCCGGCCGTCCACGGCGACGGCGACCGCCGTGCGCCCGGCGGCCTGCGCCCGGGCCAGCGGCGCGGCGAGGGCGTCCGGCAGGGCGAGGCCCCACTCGGCGAGCATCGCGGGGCGCCCGGCGACGACGCCGTGGCCGGCGACGACGCCCTCCACCCCCAGTCCCGCCCTGCTGGCGAAGCCCTCGACCGGCGCCAGCGGGCCGGCGTCCTCGGCGGCGCGGGCGATGGCGCGCCCGATCGGGTGCTCGGAGGCGGCCTCCAGCGCCCCGGCCAGCCGCAGCAGCTCGGCCGCGTCCCCGCCGGGGACGGGCACGACCTCGACCAGGCGCATCTCCCCGGTGGTGACGGTGCCCGTCTTGTCGAGCACCACCGTGTCCACGCGCCGGGTGGATTCGAGCACCTCGGGTCCCCGGATGAGGATGCCGAGCTGGGCACCGCGGCCGGTGCCCACCAGCAGGGCGGTGGGGGTGGCGAGCCCGAGCGCGCACGGGCACGCGATGATGAGGACGGCGACCGCCGCGGTGAACGCCGCCGTGGCGCCCGCGCCGTTGCCGAGCCAGAACGCCAGCGTCGCCACGGCGAGCGCGATCACCACCGGCACGAACACACCCGACACCCGGTCGGCCAGCCGCTGCACGGGCGCCTTGCCGCTCTGCGCGGCGGTCACCAGGCGCGCGATCTGCGCCAGGGCCGTCTCCTCGCCGACCCGCGTCGCCCGCACCACCAGCCGGCCGCCGGCGTTGACGGTGGCGCCGGCGACGGGGTCGCCGGGGGCGACCTCCACCGGGACGCTCTCGCCCGTGAGCAGCGACGCGTCCACGGCCGAGAGCCCGTCCTCGACGACGCCGTCGGTGGCGATGCGCTCGCCGGGGCGCACCACGAAGCGGTCGCCCACCCGCAGCTCGGCCACGGGCACGCGGCGCTCGCGGCCCTCGGCGTCCAGAACGGCGGCGTCGCGGGCACCGAGCGCGAGCAGGGCCCGCAGGGCGGCGCCGGCGCGGCGCTTCGCGCGCGCCTCCAAGTAGCGCCCCGCGAGGATGAAGGTGGTCACCGCGGCCGCCACCTCGAGGTAGATGTGGTCCGCGGCGGCTCCCGGGTCGACCACCAGATCGAAGCCCATCGTCATCCCCAGGTCCCCGGCGCCGAGCAGGAACAGGGCGACCAGCGACCAGCCCCAGGCCGCGAGCGTGCCCACCGAGATCAGGGTGTCCATGGTCGCCGCGCCGTGGCGCGCGTTCCGCAGCGCCGCACGGTGGAAGGGCCAGGCCCCCCACACCACCACCGGGGTGGCGAGCTGCAGCGCGAGCCACTGCCAGTGATCGAACTGCAGCGCCGGCACCATCGACAGCACCACCACGGGCAGCGACAGCGCGGCCGACACCCCGAGGCGACGGCGCAGGGACCCGAGGCCGTCCGGGCCCTGGTCCGCCTCCTCCTCCCCCTCCGTGGGCGCCGGGGCCGCGGCGGCCGTCGGCGGCAGTGCCGCCCCGTACCCGGCCTGCTCCACCGCGCGCACCAGCTCGTCGGGCGTGACCCGCTCGGGGTCGAACGCCACGCTCGCCCGCTCCGTCGCGTAGTTGACCGACGCCTCCACCCCCTCCAGCCGGTTGAGCCGGCGCTCCACGCGGGTGGCGCAGGTGGCGCAGGTCATCCCCGTGATCGGCAGCTCGATGCGGTCGCGCTCCGTGTCGGAGGCACCGCCGGGCAGGGTCGTGCTCACCGGGGCACCTCCACCGTATGGGCCACCGTGCGGACGGCGCCGTCGTGGCGGAACTGGAGGAACAGCCGGTAGCGCCCGGGTGAGGGGAAGGTGGCGCCGAAGCGGATGACGCCCGGCGTCCCGTCGCCCTCCTCCGGGTGCACGTGCAGGAACGCCCCGTCACCCTCGCGCAGCGCCACCAGGTGGCCGTCCGCCCCCAGGTAGGGGGCGATGTCGGTCACGGCCCGGCCCTCGCGCCGCACCGCGAACGCCAGGTGGGCGGCGCCTCCGTCCCCGAGGCCCTCCGGCCGCAGCGTCACCCGGTACGGGCCGTCGGCCGCCTCCGGCCGCGCGGGCGGCAGGGCGGCGGGCGCGAACGGCCCGGGAACCGCGAGATCGGCCGCCAGGGTGTGGTCGTGCCCCTCGCTGCGAAAATCGGCGTACATGCGGTAGGCACCGGCGGCGGGCAGGCGCACCGGGACCGTCCAGCGCCCGTCCGGCCGCATCCGGGGGTGGAGGTGCTGGAACCCGGTGAGGTCGCGCCGCACGACGATCACATGCATCCGGCGCTCGTGCGTCATGTCGAACCGCGTCACCGGCCGCCCCTCGGCGTCGCGGATGCGGAACACGATCTCGGTGGGCGTGTCACGGGGAAGCCGCGTCGTCTCGGGCTCCAGGACCAGGCCGGCGGCGGCAACCGCCAGGCCGGGGGGCGCGCCCTCGGCGTGCCCGGCGGCGTCCGCCGGGGCGTGGCCCGCGGCCTCACCGTGCGCGGGTGGCATCGCGTCCGCGTCGCGGAGGGGGTCCACCGCCGCGCCCGCCAGGGCGGCGGCGCCCGCGACCGCTCCCACGGCGGCGGCGTACAGGGCGACCCTCGTGACGGTCCTCATCGCAGCACCTCGTATCCGGCCGCGGCGACGGCCGCCACGACCTGCTCGTCGGCCACATCGTGCCCCACCACGCGGATCCGGCCCGCCGCGAGGTCGACCTCGACCGCGCGGACGCCCGGGATCGCGCCGACCTCCCCGGCCACCGCCGTGCGGCAGTGGCCGCAGGTCATGCCGGCCACGCGGTAGGTGCGACTGCTCTCCATCTCGTCGTCTCCTCTTACTGCGGGGGGGTATCTGCCTCCCCACTCTCCCTACTCCCCGCCGGTATGTCAACCCCTCTGGCGGTACTGGGCTGGGGTATGCAAGAATGTTCCCATGACGACCTCACACGCGATGGGCGGCGACGCGCCCGGTTACGCCGTCCCGGGCGGTGGCAAGGACGCGGTGCGAAAGCGGCTGCGGCGGGTGGAGGGTCAGGTCCGCGGCATCGCCGGGATGGTCGAGGACGACCGCTACTGCATCGACGTGCTCCAGCAGATCGCCGCCGCCCAGGCCGCCCTGGACAAGGTGGCGCTGGCGCTGGTGGACGACCACGTGCGCCACTGCATGATGGGCGCCGACGCCGCGACCCAGGACGCCAAGCGCGCGGAGCTGATGCTGGCGCTGGCACGGATGGTCGGCCGCCGCTGAGCGGGGGTCAGGCGGGCGGGCGCCACCCCGCGAGCACGGCGTGCACCGCCTCCGCCCCCACGAGCGGCTCCCCGGGCGGGGCGAGCGCCGCCGGGTGCAGCAGGAATGCGCGGCTCTGGTTGCCCCCGATGCCGCCGTGGAAGGCGATGAGCTCCTCGAACGCGCAGCCCTCGTCCAGGTCCGGGTCGTAGAACCCGCCCACCAGCACGTCCGGTGCGTGCGGCAGGCCGTCCGCGCGCCGCAGGTGCGCGCGGGCGTTGGGGCCGAAGGGTGCCAGCGGGTCGTCCCCGTCCCCCGCCCCGTCGCCGAGCCGCCGCCATCCCCGGGGCCCCAGCACGACCGGACCGTCGTGCGCCGACCGCACCAGCACCCAGCCGATGTGCCGGTGCCCCCGCAGTGCCGGCAGCAGCGCCGGATGCCGCGCGTCGATCTGCTCCCGGGACATGCGTGCGGTGGCGCCGGCCAGGTAGACCAGCCCCAGGTTCCCCGAGGCCAGCACGACGGCCGGGCGCCCCTCGGCGTCCGGCCGCGGGGGCGCCTCCGCGGGCCGGCCGGTGGCCTCCTCGAAGGCGCGCCGGGGCGCCACCTCGTTCTCGTCGCCGCTGCCGCCCCGGGCGACGGGCCCGTCGGCGAGGGCCCGCTCCACGAGCTCCTCGAGCCCGTGGCCGTTGCGCTGCCGGAAGGTCGCCCCCTGGGTCTGACCGTGGTCGCTGAGCACGACCAGGTGGTACGGACGGGGCGCGTGCTCGCGGGCGCGGTCGATGCGCGCGAACTGCTTGTCGATCTTGCGGAGCACCTCGAGGGTGTCGGCCCGCTCGACCCCCGAGTGGTGGGCCACCTCGTCGTAGCCGGCGAAGGTCGCGTACACGGCGGGCCGCCCGCGCATCATGTCCGCGAGCACCGCGTAGGTGACGATGTCGCGCACCACGACGGTCACGGCCGCCCGCACGAGCGGGTAGGTGCCGCCCCGCCGGCCCCGGGGTCGCACGTCGCGGCGGCGCGCGCGCAGCGCCGCGACCACCTCCAGCAGCACCTCCCACGCCACCAGCACCAGCACCCGGGTGACGTTGAAGCCGTTGGCGAAGAACGGGCGGTAGCCCCGGTTCGCGCCGCGCTCCGCGTCGATCCGGCTGACGGTGAGCAGGACGTCCTCGGCGTCGCCGGAGAAGAGGTTGCCGCGGCTCGCGCCACCGCCGGCCAGCAGGCCGCGCCCCGTGGACAGGCGCCGCTCCACGTCGGCCAGGTCGCCCGGGGAGGAGCACGACATCACACGGCCCGGCCCGCGCTCGAACCACCGGAAGGCCGCGACCTCGTCGTTGCGTCCGTGCAGGAGGCCCGCCTGGGAGGCGCCCGTCTGCGACGAGAGGTCGGTCTCCCACTCCACCAGGCGATGCGTGCCGCCCGCCAGCAGCGACGCCAGGTGGGGCGCGCTGCCGTCGCGCATCGCGCGGCGCAGGGTGGGCAGCGACAGGCCGTCCACCTCCAGGAACAGCACACCGGGCACGTCGGTGCGACGGGCGTCCCCGGCGCGCTCGGCGAGCCGGCGGGTGACCCGCAGGGTGTAGGTGTCGTCGTCGTCCGTCCCGAAGACCACCGCGAAGACCACGGAGGTCGCCGAGACGATCAGCGCCGCGGCCAGGGCCGTCGGCAGCCCGCTCACGGTGAGCGCGCCGGCCACCAGCTCCGAGACCGCGCGGATCATCAGGGCGTCCAGCACCAGCATCAGGACGAAGCCCGCCGCCAGGGCGAAGGGCAACCGCACCAGCGCGATCAGCGGCGGCAGCACGGCGTTCAGCACGCCGATCGCCGCCGCCGCCAGGACGCCGCCGAGCAGCCCGCCCACCTGCAGGCCCGGCAGCACCGCCGCGGCGATCAGCAGCGCCACCGTCGCCGCCGCCCAGCCCACCAGCACCCGCAGCGGGTGCAGCCGCAGCGGCGCGGGGACCCATTCCGCGGGTCCGCCGGTGCGGTGGGGCATCGCCTCCACGCCGGGACCCTAACCGGCCCGCCGGGTCCGTCGGACCGGTGGCGGCCGGACGGGCACATGCAGCCGCCCGGGACGGGAAGACTCTCCGGGTGCACGGGGACACGGAGGCGCGGGACGCGCCGGGGGCCGGCGGCGCCCGGGTGGTGTGGGGCGGTCACGCGACCGTGCGCATCGAGATGGACGGCGTGCGCCTGCTCACCGATCCCCTGCTCGTCGGCCGTATCGGGCACCTGCGCCGGGTGGTGCCGGTGCCTCCCGGACTGACCGAGGACGTGGACGCCGTGCTGGTGTCCCACGTGCACCGTGACCACCTGGACCTGCCGACCCTGCGCCGGATCGCCCCCGAGGTCCCGGTGATCGCCCCCGCCGGGGCGCGCCGCGTCGTCGCGCGCGCCGACTGCCCGACGATCGTGGAGCTGGTGCCGGGTCAGGAGACGACCGTCGGCGACGTGCGCGTGCGGGCGACCCCGGCGGCCCACCGCGGCGGCCGGATGGGCGCGGGGGGCGCCGGGCTCGCCGTCGGCTTCGTCCTGGAGGGCACGGCCGCCGTCTACTTCGCGGGCGACACGGACCTGTTCCCCGAGATGGAGGCGCTCGCCGACCCGCTCGACCTGGCGCTGCTCCCGGTCGGGGGCTGGAGCCCGCACCTGGGGCCCGGTCACCTGGACGCCATGCGCGCCGCGGAGGCCCTGGCGCGGTGCGGCGCGCGCATCGGCGTGCCCATCCACTGGGGCACCTACGCCCCCCTGGGCGTCCCGCGCGGCGCACGCTACCTGCACGACCCCGGACCGGACCTTCGCCGCATCGCCGCCTCCGTGGCGCCGGACGCCGAGGTGCGCGTGCTCGCGCCGGGCGTGCCGCTGCACCTGCCGCCGCGCGCCACGGCGCCCCCGGGCGCCGGCTAGCGCCGCCCGAACACCTGGACCGCGATCACGCCCGGAGGGCGCCCCTGACCGGGCGATCCGCGCGTCACCCCGATGCCGGCGTCGCGATGCGCCGGCTGGAGCAGGTTCCGGCGGTGCCCCGGGCTCTCCATCCAGCCCCGCATCAGCCGGCGGGGCGTGGTGCGCCCGCCGCTCACGTAGCCGAGGTTCTCCCCCACCTGCCAGCGGCCGACCCCGCGCCGGCTGTAGCCGGCGCCGCGCGCCCGGTCCGCCACGTCGGCCCCGTCGGGCGCGTTGTGCGCGAAGTAGCCGCGGGCGGCCATGTCGTCGGCGTGCACCTGGGCGGCCTCGGTGAGCGGATCCCGCGGCTCCAGCGTCGCGAGGCCCCGGACGTCGCGCTCGGCGTTGACCAGGCACAGCACCGCGGCGCGGAAGCGATCGTCCCCGCGCTCGGTGGGCGCGCGGTCCGCGTCCGCGCAGTCGGCGTCGAGGGAGACGATCCCGACGTCGTCGTCGCCGGTGCCCGTGCCGCCCCCGCCCCCGCCCGCGTCGCCGGGCGTGCAGCCGCCCGCGACCATGGCGAGGGCGGCCGCGAGGGCGATCCAGGGGGCGCGCATACGGGGAGGTCCCCCGACGCCCCGGGGGCCACACCCGGGCCGGTCGCCCCGGCGGGTGGCGCCCGGCGGACCGGCCCGCATAGTGTCGGCGGCATGGGGGATCCCGACGCGCGGCTGGCGGCGCTGCTCGAGGAGACGGCACGCGCCCACCACGACGCCTTCGCCGCTACCGACGGCGAGGATCCCGAATGGCCGGCGTGGTACGCGCAGCGGCTGGTGACGGGCGGCCTCGAGGCCCTGGTGGGCGGCACCCCGGACGCGGCGGCCGTGGAGACCGAGCTGCGGGCGAGCGAGCGCGCCCACGCCGAGGAGGCCCCGGACACGCCCTGGAGCGCCTTCTACGCGGCCCGCCTGCGGCGGCGCCTCGCCCCCTCCGCCTGAGGAGGGTGGGTGGGTGCCGGGCTCACCGGACGCCGCGGCAGCGCGCGCACAGCGCCTGCCCCCTCCCCGCGCCTGGCGCCCGCCGGGCCCACACGTCGCGGCCGCATTCCGCGCAGGGGCGCTCGAACCCCCACCGACGGTCGAGGGACCCGAGACAGCCGAGGGCGGCGCCGACGAGCCCGCCGGCCCCGAGGACGAGGGCGATGTCGGCAGGCGCCGCCGGCAGCGTGCCGGACATCGCCAGCGCCACGAGCGCCACGAGCGCCGCGGCGACGCCGACCACGAAGCCGATCACGGCAGCGTCGACCGGGTAGTCGCCGTGACCCGGCTCGGCCCCCTCAGGTCCGTCGGCGTCGTCCTCGGACACGTCGCGACCATATGGCCGGAAGCGCTTCGGGCGCCAGAGGCCGACGTCACCGGCCCGAGCGGGACCGGTCGCCGCGCGCAGGTGGAGGATGACGGGATCGAACCGACGACCTCCTGCTTGCAAAGCAGGCGCTCTCCCAGCTGAGCTAATCCCCCGTGCGGGGCCTAGGGTAGCATCGGCCCCCGTCCGCCCCGCCACCGAGGACCCCCGATGGGAAGCCGCGCCCGCGACGACGAGGACCCCTTCGACCTGGTCGACCGCCTCCTGGGCGAGCAGCAGGTCAAGCACCTGGAGCTGGCGCAGATGGTGGGGGAGTACCGCGACCTGCTGCACGAGCTGCGCGACCGGCCCTTCGACGCGGAGGCCATCCGCCTCGCCCGGGGCCTGCCCGGCGCCCGGTACCGGGTGAACACCACCTACATCCAGCAGAACTGGCTGGTGCTCGAGGCCGAGCTGAAGCGCATGTTCCCGCGGGAGGACTAGCTCCGCCGCCGGGAGGGCGCGGCGGCGCCCCCGCCCGCGGCGGTCAGCCCACCTCGGCGCGCAGGGCCTCGCGCACGTCGGTGTGCCGGAAGCGGTAGCCCGACTCCAGGGTCGCCTGCGGCAGCACGCGCTGGCCGTCCAGCGCGAGCGTGGCCATCTCGCCCATGGCCGCGCGCAGCACGAACCCCGGGGTCGGCACCAGGGCGGGGCGCCCCAGGGCCGCGCCCAGCGCCTTCGCGAACTCGGCCTGCCGCACCGGCTCGGGCGCAGTCGCGTTGAGCGGCCCGTCGACGTCCGAGCGCAGGGCGTGCCGGACGATCCCCACCGCGTCGTCGATGTGGACCCAGGACTGCCACTGGCGACCGCCGCCGAGCGGGCCGCCGAGGCCGAGCCGGAAGGGCGTGAGCTGCTTGGCCAGCGCGCCGCCCTCGCGCGCCAGCACGATGCCGAACCGCACGAGCACCACGCGGACGCCGTGCGCGCGCGCCGCCACGGCCTCGGCCTCCCACGCCCGGCAGGTGCGGCCCAGGAAGTCGTCCCCGGGAGGCGTCGTCTCCACGCACTCCCGTTCGCCCGTGCCGTAGTAGCCCACCGCGCTCGCGTTCACGAGCACCCGCGGGCCGCCATCGGCGAGCGCCGTCACCACCCCGCGGGTCGCGGCCAGCCGGCTGTCGCGGATGGCGGTCCTGCGGGCATCGGTCCAGCGGCCCTCGCCGATGGGCGCCCCGGCCAGGTTGACGACGGCGTCGACCCCCTCGCGCGCCGCGGCCGGCATGGGCCCCCGGGCGGGGTCCCACGCGACGCCCGGGGCGTCCGCAACGCTGTCGCCGCCCCGGGACACGGCGACCACCTCGTCGCCCGCGACGCGCAGCGCCTCCGTGAGCCGGCGGCCGATGAGCCCGGTGGCGCCGACGATCGCGATCCTCACCCCGTCCCCCTTGCCCGCGTCGCCGTGATCCCGGCGGCGCGCGCATGATGCCCGAGCCCCCGGGACCCGGGAAGGCGGATCGGAGGACCCCGGCGGGCGGTGCTAGCGCCCGCGGGCGTCCCGGTCGCCGCGGGCGAGCTCCAGGAGGTCGGCGGCCCCGATGCCCGGCGCGGCTGCGGCGCGCCCCATGCGCACGCGCGGGGTGACCGAGCGCAACCGCAGCCGCATCCGCGCCAGCACCGGCTCGACGCCCAGGCCGTCGACGTCGGCCAGCAGCAGCGCCAACCCCGTGTTCCCGTCGCGCCAGAGGCCGTCGCCGCTGCGCACGGTGTTGCGCACGAGCTCGGCCAGGGTCTCCACCGCGCCGTCCCCGGGGATGCCGCCCGAGTCGAGGGCGACGAGGGTGACGTGGCGGCGCGTGCGGCGCGCCTGCTCGAGCGCCAGGTGGATCGAGCGGACCAGCTCCTCCGCCCCCGCGGCCGGCGCGGCGCCCGGGGTGGGGG